>NZ_BAAAYN010000048.1 GCF_039536245.1 Cryptosporangium minutisporangium
ACGTTGGTCTCGTAGTCGCTCATCGGGTTTCGCGTCCTTCCGCGTCTGGTGGGGCCGTGCTCTGCGCGGGCCGCCGCTGATGGAGTCAACGTTAGGGAGCGGCGGCCGCGCCGGTATCCCCAGAATGTGCCAGCCCAGTGGACTTTCCGCGGGCAAATGTCAGCTGGCCGACGCTCGGTACCCCTGCTTTCGCCGTCCCGGTGACAGCCGTTCGTCGTGCCGTCGGATCGAAGGCACCTCCGGCCACCGGAAGGTGAACCTGCGGTTACACCCCGCTTCTGTATTCGAAAGCACGAATCCCTTGCCTTCGGTTCGGCCGGAGGGTACAAATTCCTCTGCGGGCCCCGCCTCTCGACAACGCCGCAACGCGGCGGAGAGAACAGGGCCCGTCCAAACTTTCCGGCGCCCCGCGGTTCTCCGCGGGGCGCCGCCGTGTGTGCCGAACGGCGTACACCCGCGCGTCGCGGGCCGCCGTGCGAGTCGCCCGTTAAGGTCGTAACCCGGCCCGAGGAGCGGGTCGGCGATCACGCGGCATCCGGGGCGGTCATGGGGCGAACGTTGCGCGCCGCCCTCAGCGGCCTGGTGACAGTCCCCCGGGCGAAGCTCAGTCCCCGGGTCGCCGCCCGCGGGACGCTCGCGGTCGCGTTGCCCCTGCTGATCGGGGGCCTCGCCGGCGCCGTCCTGCCGGCGGTCGCGGCCACGCTCGGGGCGTACTTCACCGGCTTCGCGGACCTGTCGGGTCCCTACCGCCGTCGGTTGCGGCTCGGCTTCGCGCTCGCCGTCTGTGGCGCGCTGTCGGTGCTGCTCGGAGCGCTAGCCCAGCCGCACACGGTGCTCGCGGTCCTACTGGTGGCGCTCTGGGGTTTCCTCGCCGGTCTGCTCACCGCATTGGGTCCGGCCGGCACCCGCGTGGGCATCACCGGCTTGATCGTCCTGATCGTGCTCGGCGAGCAGCCACAGGAACTCAGCCAAGCCCTGCTCGCCGCAGTCGCGGTGTTCGTCGGCGCGGGCCTCCAGACGCTGCTGGCGATCGCGCCCTGGCCGGTCCGCGGCTACGCGCCCGAGCGGGCCGCGATCGCCGCCGCGTACCGCCAGCTGACCGAGGTCGACCCCAGCGGAGACGGCCCGGCCTACCCGGTGGTGCTGGAGGCGCACGCCGCGCTACAAGGCCTCGATCCCCAGCGCAACCGGACCGTCGCCGGTCTGCGCATCCTGCTCGACGAGGTGGAGCGCGCGCGGGGCGAGGTGGTCGCGCTGGCCGGGCTCCGCGCCCGGCTCGAGGACATGGGCCAGGACGACGCGGCCGCCGAGGTGGGCGCGGTGCTGGACGCTGCGGCCGCGGTGGGCGCCGCGATCGCGGAGCGGCTCGGCGACGAGCCCGACGCGCTGCACCCCGACGTCCCACCGGCGCTCGACGACGCGCTGAAGCGAGCCGTCGCCGCGGTCCGGGCGCGCGCCGACGGGCAAGGCCGGGCGCCACTCACCCGACGCGGTGCCGCGACCCGCTCGGCGGCGCTGGCCGGGCAGCTCCGGGCCGCGCGGCGGATCGTCGAGTCGACCGCCCCCGAAGTGCCCACGGAGGTCCACGGCGGCGGTCCGATCTTCGTCATGCCGGCCGACGAGCCGCTGACCGTACTGCGGGCCAACCTGCGACCCTCGTCAGCCGCGTTCCGGCACGCGCTGCGGCTGGCTTTCACGCTCGCCGCGGTGGCCGCGGCGCTGGCGGTGCTCGGACTGCCGCGCGGCTACTGGCTGCTGCTCACGGTCGCGGTGGCGATCCGGCCGGACTTCTCCGCGACCGTCAAGCAGGTCGTCGACCGGGTGGCCGGGACCCTGCTCGGCATGCTGGTGGTCTCCGCGCTGCTGGAGTGGGTGGTCTCGGAGACCTGGCAGAAGATGGCGCTGGTCCCGGTCTTCTACTTCCTCCTGCGGACCGTGCTGACCGCGAACTTCGCCCTCGGCGCCGCGGCGATGGCCGGTAACGCGGTGCTGATCGCCGACCTGCTCGGCGCCTCCGCCGGGTCGCTCATCCCGGAGCGGCTCACCTACACCGTCGCAGCGGGAGCCATCGCGCTCGCCGCCTACCTGGCCTGGCCCACTTGGGAGCGGGCGACGGCGCGGGAGACGCTCGCGGAGAGTATCGAGCGGGCACGCGGCTACCTGCGAACGGCCGCCGACCCGGACGCGTCCGACACCGACGTGGACGCCGCCCGCACGGTGGCCAGGGTCGCGCTGAGCAACGCCCGGGACTCGGCCAAGCGGCTCGCCGACGAGCCGGGGACGCCGCCAGGGCTGGTCGACCTCGCCCACGGCGTCACCGTGCACGCGAGTCGGCTGGTCCAGGGCGGGATGGCGCTGGAGGCCGCTCGGGACGCGCACGCCGACGGCCTCACTCGTCCCGAGGCCCGCGCGTTCGCCTCCCACGTCGATGCCGCACTCGCGATCGTGGCCACCGCACTCCGCACGGGAGAACGTCCCCGGTCGCTGCCGTCGCTCCGGGCGGATGTCGACCAACTCATCGCAGTGGCCCCGAATGCCCGACTAGCCACTTTCGCCACCGCCGCCGACCGGCTGACCGACGGAATTGGAACGTTGAACCACCTGCTCCGGCAGGACGCTAAGGCAACTGACGCGCACCCCGGATAAGCTGCGATCCATGGTTCACCCTCCCGCGGCACCGGGTCTGCCCGGGCAGCCGGGCGTTCCCCACCCGTCGGAGGGGATGGCCAAGGCAGCTCCGATGGTGCCCTGGCACAAACGTCGCTGGGTCGGCATCGCGATCGCCGTCCTGGCGGTCGGCATCATCGGTCTGGCCGGTCTCGGGATCTACGGCATCCTCGGCTACAGCCTCGGGCCGGTTGCGCTGATCCTGGCGCTCGGCACCGCGGTGCTGCCGGTCCCGATCCTGCTGGCGTTCTTCTGGTGGCTCGACCGGTACGAACCGGAGCCACGCCGCTACCTGGCGTTCGCGTTCGGCTGGGGCGCGTGCGTCGCGACGTTCGCCGCGCTGATCATCAACTCGTTCGGTGGTCGGGTGATCACCGGCGCGGGCGGGTCGGAGTCGACGACGGCCGTGCTGGTGGCGCCGCCCACCGAAGAGTTCTTCAAGGCCGTTCCGCTGTTCGTCCTGCTCGGCCTCGCGCTGACCGGGCGGCGGCAGATCAACGGCGTGGTCGACGGCATCGTCTACGCCGGGATGTCAGCGGTCGGCTTCGCGTTCACCGAGAACGTTCTCTACTTCGGCTCGGCCTACCTCGGCGACGAGGAGAAGGACATGCCGGGCGGCATCACCGCCCTCATCGTCACGTTCGTTCTCCGAGGCATCTTCTCCCCGTTCGCGCACCCGCTCTTCACTGCGATGACCGGGGTGGGGATCGGGCTCGCGGTCCGCAGCAGGCAGACCTGGGTCCGGATCGTCGCGCCGATCGGCGGCCTGGTGCTGGCGATCCTGCTGCACGGCACCTGGAACCTGCTCGCCTCCAGCCAGGACTTCGGCATCATCCTGACCGGCTACGTGGTGATCATGCTGCCGATCCTGGCGGTGATGGTCACGGTGGCGATCGTGCTGCGTGGCCGGGAGGCGAAGGTCGTCGGCCGGGTCTTGCCGGTCTACGCCGAGGCCGGCTGGTTCACGCCGCAGGAGATCGCCGCGCTCGCCACCATGCAGACGCGCCGGGCCGGGCGGCAGTGGGCACGGCAGATCGCCGGCGGTATCGGCGCGAAGGCGATGTCCGACTACCAGTTCGCCGCGACCAAACTGGCGATCGCACGCGACTCGCTGGCTCGGGGCATGAGCAACGAGGAGTTCGCCGACGAAGAGCGGCAGCTGCTCGCGACGGTGGATGCCCGCAGGCAGTACATCCTGCAGCACGCCCGCCCCGGCTCCTCCATGCCGTGGGCCACCGCGCCGGTGTCCCTGTACCCCGGCGGGCACAACCCGAACTACGTCAGCGGCAGCTACCCGGGCCCGGGCCCGGGCCCGAGCCAGAACGGCGGCGGCGTGCCGAATCACACGTACGGCCCGACCTACTACGGCGGCGGTCACCACACCGGTTACCAGCCGCAGCACGCGCCGGGCTCAGAACCTCACAGGTAGAGGCCGGTGCCTTCCGAATCGACGCGGGAGGCGGCCACCGCGTGCACGTCGCGCTCGCGCATCAGCACGTAGTCGGTGCCCTGCAGC
This sequence comes from Cryptosporangium minutisporangium, assembly GCF_039536245.1. Taxonomy (NCBI): domain Bacteria; kingdom Bacillati; phylum Actinomycetota; class Actinomycetes; order Cryptosporangiales; family Cryptosporangiaceae; genus Cryptosporangium; species Cryptosporangium minutisporangium. The sequence continues at coordinate 4,184 of NZ_BAAAYN010000048.1, forward strand.
TCGACCTCCGACTTCTCGTCGGGATCGAACAGCACCCGGTCACCGACCTCCACCGAGCGGACGTGCGGTCCGACGGCCACCGCCGTCGCCCACGCCAGCCGACGGCCCATCACCGCGGTCGCCGGGATGACGATGCCCGCGCTCGACTTCCGTTCGCCGAGCGCGCCCTCCAGTTTCACCAGAACCCGGTCGTGGAGGAGATGGATCGGCAGTCCGCCGCTCGCGGAGTTGACCAGGCCGGGTTCGGTACTCACAGCACCACACGGTAGCGCCGAGTGTGCGCCACCCGTGGGGTGGGTAGGAGCGCGCCGGTACCGTGCGCATGTCGAACCGGGCGAGGGGGTACGCGAGTGAGTTGGCTGTTGCGGGTGCGCGACGAGGCGCGCGAGAGGCTCGCGGCCGCGAGGGAGAGCGAAGACCTGCCTCCTGAGCGTCCCGATTCGCCCGGCGTCGTGCTGCTGCCGGCCGGCGAGCCGGACAACGAGAGCGTGCCGGTCGCGCTGCGGGTCGCGGCGGCCTGGGCCTGGCGTCTGGTCATCGTCGCGGTGGTGCTCTACGGGCTGTTCCACATCATCTCGATGCTGCGCTTCGTCGTGATCCCGTTGATGGTCGCGCTGCTGCTCGCGGCGCTGCTGGAGCCGGCCGCGGGGTGGCTGCGCAAGCGCGGCGCGCCCAACGCCCTGGCCGCGACCACGATCTTGGTGTTCGGGCTCGTGTGCGTCTTCGGCACGCTGTACCTCGTCATCCAGGCGTTCATCAACGGTCTGCAGGACCTGACCGACCAGGTGAACCAGGCGCTGAACGAGGGCCGCGACTGGCTGCTCTCCGGGCCGCTGCACATCTCCCAGGACCAGATCGACCAGTACGTCGACCGGGCCCAGACCTGGCTGTCGGAGAACAGCTCTTCGCTGACGTCCGGCGCGGTCAGCACCGCGACGACGCTCGGTGAGGTCGTCACCGGCTTCTTCCTGGTCCTCTTCACGCTGTTCTTCTTCTTGAAGGACGGCAGCCGGATCTGGCGGTTCCTCACCCGGCTGCTCCCGCGGGCGGCGCGCCCGGCCGTCCGCCAGGCCGGTCAGTACTCCTGGCACACGCTGACCTCCTACGTCCGCGCGACCGTGTTCGTCGCGTTCGTCGACGCGGTCGGCATCGGCATCGGGTTGGCGGTGCTCAAGGTGCCGCTGACGCTGCCGTTGGCCGCGCTGGTGTTCCTCGGCGCGTTCATCCCGGTGATCGGTGCGACGCTCTCCGGAGCGGTGGCGGTCGCGGTCGCGCTGGTCACCCAGGGCCCGGTCTCCGCGCTGATCATTCTGGCCGTGGTCATCGGCGTGCAGCAGCTGGAAGGCCACGTGCTGCAGCCGTTGATCATGGGACGCGCGGTCTCGCTCCATCCGCTGGCGGTCATCCTCGCGATCGCGATCGGTATCACCGTCGCCGGCATCGTCGGTGGTCTGGTCGCGGTACCGATCCTCGCGGTGCTGAACACCGCGATCCGCTACCTGGTGGTGCGGCCGGAGGGCGGACCAGCGCCGGCCGGTCCACAGGCTCCACCGGGCACGGTGCCGACCGACGACGACCAAGCCGCGGCGGAGGAGAAGCGGGCCGAGTTGGTGGAGAACGGTGGTGCCGGAGCGGCCGGACGCGCCGAGACGCCGGTTCCGGTGCAGGCCGCACCGCCGTCGACACCCGCCCCGACGGGTGAGCCCCCAGGCCCGGTGGCCACCGGCTGAGGACCACAGCGCCCCGCGTCTGCGACGCGGGGCGCTGTTGCGTTGCGGGTCAGACGCGGGCGGACGCCGTCTCGCTGAGCCGGGTGAGCGCACCCCGGACGACGTCCGGCGACGTGGTGTACCAGAACGGCGGCAGCGTCCGGCGGATGAACTCGCCGTAGCGGGCGTTGTGCAGCCGCGGATCGAGCACCGCGACGACGCCACGGTCACCGGCCGCCCGGATCAGCCGCCCGGCGCCCTGCGCGAGCCGAATCGCGGCGGCGGGCACCGACACCGCCATGAACCCCGACCCGCCCGCGTCGTCCACGGCCTTGGACCGGGCGGCGGTCAGCGGCTCGTCGGGCCGCGGAAACGGCAACCGGTCGATCACCACCAGCTGGCACGCATCGCCGGGTACGTCGACGCCCTGCCACAGCGACGCGACGCCCAGCAGGCACGTCTGCGGCTCCTCGCGGAACCGCCGCACCAGCAGGTGGATCGAGTCGTCGCCCTGGAGGAGCACCGGGAGGTCGGTGGCGGCCCGGAGCGCCTCGGCGGCCGCCGTCGCGGCCTTCCGGGACGAGAACAGCCCGAGCGTGCGCCCGCCCGCGGCCGTGACCAGCTCGACGAGTTCCCGCTGGGCGCCGTCGGAGAGCCCGGACATGCCGGGCTTCGGCAGCCGCGCGGCGACGTAGAGGATGCCCTGCTTCGGGTAGTCGAACGGCGAGCCGACGTCCAGCGCCCGCCAGCGCGGCGGCGGCTGGTCGTCGGAATCGTCGTCGGGCTCCGGCGGCTCGACCGGCCGGACGTCGCCGGTGTCGGGCGTGCGGCCGTACTCGACGTCCAGGCCGAGCGAACGGGCCACCGTGTCGAAGCGCCCGCCGAGCGCCAGCGTCGCCGAGGCGGCCACCACCACCCGGTTGCGGAACAGGCCGCTGCCCAGGGCCGCGGAGACCGAGAGCGGGGCGACGTGCAACGTGGGCGGACGCCGGTCTTCGCGGGACAACCACGCGACGTCGTGCGTGGACTGGGCGAGCAGACGCTCGACGATGTCGACCAGCGTGGTCAGGCCTTGCTTGGCCTGGTTCCGCTTGACGGCGTCCGCCTCTTCCGGGCCGACCTCACCGCCGAGGGCGTCCAACGCGGCCCTGGCGGACGAGTCAACCAGGAACAGCGCGTCGTAGAGCGGTTCCGGCAGCCGCTCCAGCCGGCCGGTCGGCATTCCGTCCAGCAAGCGTTCGAGCAGGTCGGCGGAGCCCTCCACGTCGTCGCGCAGCTTCTCGTCGACGAACGCGCGTAGGCGGCGGCCGACTCGGCTGATCAGCTCGGCGGTCAACTCCGCCTGCGCGGCGCTGGTGACCCGATCGGTGAGCTCGTGTGCCTCGTCGACGACGAGCAGCGCGTGCTCGGGAACGATGTGGCGTCCGGAGAGCAGATCGACCGCGAGCAGGCTGTGGTTGGTGACGACGATGTCGGCTTGCCGGGCCTTGGCGCGCGCCGCCTCGGCGAAGCAGTCGTCACCGAACGGGCACCGCGCCGCACCGACGCACTCGCGGGCCGGCATGCTCACCTGCCGCCAGGCGTTGTCGTCGACGCCGGGGTCGAGGTCGGCGCGGTCGCCGGTGTCGCTCTCCTCGGCCCATTCCCGGACCCGGGTGACCTGCTGGACGAGCTTGCCCGCCGCGCCGAGCCACTGGGTGTCGGTGTCGAACAGGCCGTCGTCGTCGTCCGCGGCACCGGGCTCGAGCCGGGCCAGGCACGCGTAGTGGTGCCGGCCCTTGAGCAGCGCGAACGTCGGCGTACGACCGAGGACCGGGGCGACGGCCTCCACCAGACGCGGCAAGTCGTGGTTGACCAGCTGCGCCTGCAGCGCGAGCGTCGCGGTCGTGACGACGACGCGCTTGCCGGTGGCGAGGGCCGGTACCAGGTAGGCCAGCGACTTCCCGGTTCCGGTGCCCGCCTGCACCAAGAGGTGTTCGTCGCTGTGCACCGCCTCGGTGACCGCGTGCGCCATCGTCCGCTGCCCGGGGCGATCCATTCCGCCGGGTACGGCGCCGATCGCGGCAGCGAGCAGCTCATCGGTCTGGCGTTGGTCAGCCTCGCTCCGCGCCGGGGGTGCTTCAGTCGCTTCGGTCACTGGGGCCACGGGCGGCAACGGTACCCGCCCCCTACGACACCCCGCTCCCGTCGTCCACAGGTGGCAGGTGACGAAGCTTTTCGGGATTGACGACGAACGAGATGCGCGAGATGCGGCCGTCGGCGGACACGTCCGGCACCACCACACCGAGGGTCTCGCGGCCGGCCACCCAGGCGCGGTACTCGGCGTCGGCCGAGTAGTTGGGCCGGAGCCGGAGCACGACGCCGTACTGGCCGTTGACCAGGGCCGGCTCCGGCACCACCGCGTTTCCGGCCTGCTCGAGGATGCCGAGCAGGAACCGGATGACCTTCTCGATACCGACGATCGGGCGCAGTGCGGCCCGCACCTTGCCGCCACCGTCCGAGTGGAACTCGACGTCCGGCGCCAGCAGCGAGGTCAGCCGCGCCAGGTCGCCGCCCTGACAGGCCTCGAAGAACGCCTCCACGGTCGCGCGTTGCTCCGGCAGGGGTGCCAGCGGCGGTGGCGCACTGCTGTGCAGGAGGCGCCGGGCCCGGGAAGCGAGCTGGCGCGCGGTGTCGACCTTCGTGCCGAGCGCGGACGCGATGCCGTCGAACGGGATGCCGAACACGTCGTGCAGGACGAACGCCACCCGCTGCTCCGGCGTCAGCCGCTCCAGGAGGTGCAGCAGCGCGATCCGGACGGTGTCGTCCAGCACCGCGATGTCGGCCGGGTCGGCGCCCGCACCGGATGCGGACGCCGACTCCGCGGGGAGCCGCTCGACGAGTGGCTCCGGCAACCACGGACCGACGTAAGCCTCGCGGGTGACCCGGGCCGACCGCAGGACGTCGAGGCAGATCCGGCCGGTCACCCGCGTCAGCCACGCCCGGGGATCGACGATGTCCGAGCGGTCGGCGCGCTGCCAGCGCAACCACGCCTCCTGGACGGCGTCCTCCGCGTCGGCCAGGCTGCCCAGCATGCGGTAGGCGACGCGTACCAGGTGTTCGCGATGGGGTGTGAATTCGTCGACCTCGACCGTGCCCATCGCCCTGCCCCTTGTCGCCGGATGCACTTCACTACAGACGAGTCGGCCCCGCGGAACGTGACCCGGCCCGCCCAGCATGAAACTGGACGGGCCCAGGCCGTGCTTCAAAGGCCAGCAGCCCACCGTGGCCGCGGCCCAGACGACGACCGGCCGCGTTGTCGGCCCGTCCGGATACAACAGCGGTATCCGGACGAACCTCCGCCTTGCCGGACCGCCGCCTGGACCACGCCCACGGCGGCCTGAACCTTTGAAACACGGCCGAGGGGCCGCACTCAATTGTCGCGTCAGCTCTCCGCGGGCTGGTTGACGGCCTGCTCGCCGCGCTGGACGAGGTCGCGGTAGACGTCCTGGGCGCGGCTCTGTGCGCTCGCGACGTTCCGCTTCACCGTCTCGCTGTCCAGGTCGCGAGCGCGGGTCTGCAGCCCAACCGCGTACGAGGGCAGGTCGGACGCGAGCGTCCGCAGCTCGTTGGGGAGGCTGCGCAGGTCGTCCGGGAGCGTCGCGGCGTTCCGCTGGAACTGCGCCGAGATCTCCGGCGCATTGGCCAGGAACCGGCGGATCTGCTCGGCGAGCAGGTCGCCGACGCCGGCCACGGCGTACAGGGGCTCGGGCCACGGCTTGGTTCCGGTGCTGCTGCCCGTGCCCGGGCCGAGCTCGGCAGGCCCCGTGGGCTCCGGCCCAGACCCCGTAGTAGTAGACATGTCGGTCCTCTCGCTGACGACGTCCGTGTCTCCACCGTAGGTCGCCAGCGCTAACACCTGCAAGCGCTCAGCTAGCACTTCAGGGTGCGTTCAGGGGTCCGACCCTGAGGAGGCTCAGGGGCGACGATTCGCGCCGAGGGTGCCGGTCACGTGCTCGTCCGGTGGGACCGTTTCCGGGTTCTCCGCCGGGCTGGTGCCCCGGGGGGCCACCCGGCGTCGCCCCAGGTCGTCACCGCACTGGTCGACGACGCCGCGCACCCGACCGGACACGTCGGTGACCTGACGTCGCTCGTGCCGGAACGTGCGGAGCACCCGGGCCAGCTCGTCGTCGGTCCGCCGGGCGACGTCGGCGAGATCGACGTCGGCCACCAGCCGTTCCACCCGTCGTCGTCGCCGATGGGTCGGCGGGCTGTCCGGGTCCGTGCGGAGGCGGAACACGCGCGCCAGTCGACCCGCGGGTGAGTGCTCCTCGGAGGGCGGAAGGTTCGGCGCGGGGACGGGGGCGCCGTCGAACACGATCGCGGCTCGCCGCCGCTGCTCGGCGGTGACCATCGCGATCCGTTCGTCCAGCATGTGCCCGAGGCGGTTGAGTTCGGCCAGTTCGGCGAGCGCTTCGTCACGGCGGTGGCGTACGTCCGGTGTCTGCAGGCAGGTGAGGTCCCGCAGGTAACCGGGGTCGAGCACGCGGTCGATCCGCCGTCTCCCTCCTGGTACGACATCCGTCATGCCTCTGCTCCTTCGCACGGCGCGGATTCGCAGGCCGGTGAACCCTTTTCAACCTCCGGCCTTTTCCCAGGTCAACCGAGCTCAGTGGGCACCGGTCGAAAGGGTTCAGTCGGTGTGCGGTTGCCCACCGCGTTTGGAGCATCCTGGCATGCGGGAGCCGATCCGGCGCGGGTTGAGCCAGCTTTTGGCACGGATGCAATGCCTAAACAGTCACATTCCGGCGACAAACTCCTACGGCCAACCCGCTATATGAGACAACTTCTCACGTTTCGGATTGCGGCCCGCCCAGAATGACGCTGACAGGCGAGCGCGAGGCCTTGAGACCACAGTTAAAGGTCGAGGCGGCCTCGCGCTCGACTGCCAGCGCCGCCCTGGACGGGCTCCAGGTTCGTTCGAGCAACTGTGGACGCGTTAGCGCGTCAGGCTGTCTCTAGCGCTGGGTCTACGGCGGCCTTGGTTTCGCCTATCCAGAGGTCGGCGTCGTCCGGGGTGGAGCGCTTGACCAGCCCTAGCGCGATGTGACCCAGCTCGTGGTGGCGGACGGCGGTGCCGACGAAGCCGACCGCGCGGCCGTCGCGCCCCGCGGTGATCGGCGTGCCCTGCGCGGGCAGTTCCTCGCTCACCCCGTCCAGGTGCAGCAGCACCAAACGACGGGGTGGCCGACCGAGGTTGTGTACCCGGGCCACCGTCTCCTGACCCCGGTAGCAGCCCTTCTCCAGGTGCACCGCGGTCGGGATCCACTCCGGTTCCTGGACGATCGTCCGGTGGTCGGTCTCGAAGCCCAGCCGCGGACGACGATCGGCGACCCGCAGCGCCTCGTACGCCCAGGTACCCGCCAGCGGAGCGCCCAACCGGTCGACGGTGGCCTCCAACGCGTCGCGCGGCACCAGCAGGTCGGCGGCCACCTCACCGGGCCAGGGCATGCGGCGGACCAGTCCACCGTCGGGCAGCGACGCCAAGCGGTACGGCTCGGCCGGCAGCGCCACCCCCAGTTGCGCGAGCGCCTCACCGGTCTTCGGCCCGATCACCGACAGCACCGCCCAGTCGGCGGACACGTCGGCCGGCTCGACCCGCATGAAGAAGACCATCTTCTGCAGGTACCCGAGCAGGTCGCCGATGGTTCCCGGCTCCACGTCCAGCCAGGTCGTGCCCCCGTCGTCGCCGACCAGCAGGTGGTGCTCGACGTGCCCGTGCGGCGAGAGCACCAGCGCTTCGGTGCCGTGCCCGGCCGGGAGCGCGGACAGGTGCTGGGACGTGAGGCTGTGCAGCCAGGCCAGCCGGTCGGCGCCGGGAACCGCGATGACGCCGCGGTTGCTCCGATCGACGACACCCACGTCCTCGGTGAGGCGCCGCTGTTCGCGGAACGGGTCGCCGTAGTGAGCCGCGACGCCGGCGTCGACACCCTCGGCGAGTACCGCGCCGGGGCGCAGGCTGAGCGGGCTCGTCACGACAAGACCTCCGGAGCTTCGGCAGTGCTTCCGGAGTGTGCAGCGGCGTCGGGCTCGCAGGTATTTCCGTCACTGCAGTTCCCGCAGACGCCGAACAGTGCGACGTGCCCGACGTCCATGCTGAACCCGCGCTCGTCGGCCAGCCGGCCTGCGAGCTCGGCGAGCATCCCGGTGGGCGCCTCCGAGACCGTGCGGCACATCCGGCACACCAGGTGGAAGTGCTGGTCAGCGGCGAGGTGGTAGGTCGTCGCCGTATCGATGAGGTGGGTGTGCCGGACCAGGCCGATCTGCTCGAGCAGCTCCAGCGTCCGGTAGACGGTGGTCAAGTTGATCCCCGCCGCGGTCTGCGTCACCTCGGCGTGCACTTGCTCGGGGGTGGCGTGGCCCAGCCGCTCGACGGCTTCCATGACGAGCTGCCGCTGGACGGTCATCCGGAGCCCACGGGACCGTAGCGCGTCGGTCAGTGACGGGAGCGCCATGACCCCATCGTATTCACTGAAGATTTTTCCGGCTCGGTTCGCCCCTTCGCTGTTCAGCCCGCAGATCCGCGAAGACGAACCGCGGGGCGCCGGACCGGGAACAACTTCACTACGGTTTCCCGCATGGCTACCCGTGCGCTCGCCGTCCTCGGCCGGGGTCTCCTTCCGGTCGACACCCCCATCGCCCGCGCCGACGACGCTGGTCTGACCCGCGGCGACGGCGTCTTCGAGACCGTCCACGTCCGCTACGGCAAACCCTGGCAGCTCGACGAGCACCTGGTCCGGATGGCGGGTTCGGCGCGGATCCTCGGGATCGCACTGCCGCCGGTCGAGGAGCTGGCGGCTCTCGTCGAGTCCGTCCTGGTGGACGCACACGGCGACGAGGAGGTCGGCGTCAAGATCGTCTGCACCCGGGGACCGGAGACCGGACAGCCCGAGCCGCCGACCGTGTTCGCGACGATGTTCGACGTGCCGCCCGCCGCGCAGCGTGGCCGTCGGGAGGGCGTGTCCGTGGTGACCGTCTCGCTCGGTGTGCCGGCCGACGTCCGGTCCGGGGCCCCGTGGCTGCTCGGCGGCGCGAAGACGCTCTCCTACGCGGTGAACATGGCCGCGCTGCGATACGCAGCGGAAACAGGCGCGGACGACGCGCTGATGCTGTCGACCGAGGGCACGGTGCTGGAGGCGCCGACCGCAACCGTGGTGTGGGCCGCCGGCGGGGCGCTGCGGACGGTGCCGGTGGACACCGGAATCCTCGCCGGTACCACCGTGAACTATCTGCTCGACCACGCGGACGAGCTGGGACTGCGGGCCGAGCGCACCCGGGCGCACCTGGACGACCTGTTCGCGGCGGACGAGGCGTGGCTGTGCTCCAGCGTCCGTGGAGCCGCGCGGATCAAAGCTCTCGACGGCAAGCCGATCGGGGAGCGGGGCCTCACCGCGGGGGTGCAACGAATCCTTGGATTTCCGGTCTGAGTTCGCTCTCGACGAACACCGAAAAATAGCGTTGCCGACCTCCGCGGACCGACGTAGATTCGAGGTACACGAGAGGGGAGGTGGTCCAAAGTTGAATACTTATCGGACTCGTGAGGTGGCTACTTCCTAGCCGCCCATCGGACTCCGGTCCGAACCGTCGCCTTGTGAGACGTAGCGGCGGTAAGGCAAACCAAGGTAACCACCGACCCCTCGGGCTGCTGGACTCGTCCGACCAGCCCCGCGAGCAATCGCGGGAGTCATAGCCCGGGGGGCTTTTAAATGCCGCGCTACGCGCGGCATTTTTGCTTTTGTCTGTACAACGGCGCTGGAGCCCGTCCAGGGCGGGGCTGACAGTCGAGCGAGTCCCCAAGCTCAGTCGTGACCGGTCGCGGGCATGCTCGCACGCGAGGCCTGTCCCCGTTGCGTCGTGACATCAGGGGGCCGTCATAAGAGGCTCGCTCGCCTGTCCGCGTCGTTCTGGACGGGCCGTCAGCCCGCTATTCGCTTGAGGCGGGCGGAGAGATGCGGCGTCAAATCGCGGCCCATCGCCGCCATGTCGACCGCGTAGAGCAGATCACCCTCGACGATGCCGTACAGGCGGTGGTTCGCCGAGACTTCCTTGGCGCTCGCCGTCCGCACTACCGCGTCCGTGCTCAGCTCCACCTTCAGCCCGTCGATCTCGCCGACGTACACCTCGACGTAGCCCGTCGGGTGCGCGAGCAGCACCTCGATCGAGTCGTCCGGCTGCGGACGCCACCAGCCGACCTCGCGGGCCGCCGGGCGGACCGGGCGTCCCTCGGCGTCGATGATCCAGGCCCGCGACTCGTACGCGAGGAACGGTCGGCCGTCGTGGCTGAGCCGCACTTCCTGCGCGTAGTCGAAGTCCTCGGTGCCGGGGTACCCGCCCTTGCCGGTGCCGCGCCAGACCCCGACGAACGGGAGCAGGCCGAGCAGCGACTCGTGCAGGTTCGGCCCGGACCGGAGGTCGTGGGTCTCCTCGTACGGGTAGCCGGCGGGGTCCGTCACGGTCAGCGCTGGCCCTGGTAGAGCCGGTACACGACGTAGACGCCGAACCACGTGATGAGGGCGAAGGCCGCGATCAGCAGCACCAAGAAGAAGGTCTCGAGCACGTGTCGAGTCTAGGGTGAGTGCCCCGCCTACGTGCGGGTGGCCTTCCGCACAGCGGTCGGCAGCGCCGCGCCCGTCGCTACGAGCGTGCCGGGGCGCCGACGACGGTGCCCGCCCCCTAAGGTCTGCTCATGAGCCGCTCACTGGTCGTCAAGGTGACAGCTGGCGCGGACGCTCCCGAGCGCTGTGCCCAGGCGTTCACGGTCGCCGCCACCGCGCTCGCCTCCGGCGCGGACGTCTCGCTCTGGCTCACCGGCGAATCGTCGTGGTTCGCGCTGCCCGGCCGGGCAGCGGAGTTCGACCTCCCGCACTCCGCGCCGCTGTCCGAGCTACTCTCTGCCCTGCTGGCGGCGGGTCAGGTCACGCTCTGCACCCAGTGCGCCGCCCGTCGGTCGATCGGGGAGAGCGACGTGCTGCCAGGCGTCCGGATCGCCGGCGCTGCCGTGTTCGTCGAAGAGGTCCTCACCGACGGCACTCAGGCGCTCGTTTATTGACGTGTCGAACCCTTTTCAACCTCCGGCCTTCGTCGAGGTCAAGCGATCTCAGCAGGCTCCGGTCGAAAAGAGTTCATTGTCAGCCGCACGTGCGGGTGATGAAGCGGACGATGGCCAGCACCGCGTTGGCGTCCAGAACGATCGGCACCCGCACTGATTCGCCGCGCTCCACCAGCTGGATCGTCGCCGAGATGCCCACCTCCGCGTAGACGATGACCCTGGCCTTCGCGCAGTCGGCGATCGACCAGCGCAACGTCGTCGCGGGCGTGACCTCCTGCTCGAAGCCGATCGGAAGCGGCGCGGCCACCACCGACAGCCCCGGCGTGGGGGTGCGGATCTCCCGGACTGCCAGCGCCCGTTCGTCCAGCTGGCGGATGCGGATCGGCGTTGCCAGTTCGGTGTCCAGGTCGGCCGGTTCGCCCTCTAGTTCGGCCGTGATCCACATGTCGTTCGCCGAGTTCTGGCACTTCTGCCGGGCGGTGTCGACGAGCAGCATGGTGTCGTCGGCGAGCCGGACCCGGACGTCCCGCTCGGGGCGACCGTCGGGCGTGATCGTCAGCATGATCGCGTACGGCGCGGTCATCGGCCGACTGACCGAACAGGAATTCGTGACGTCCACCGAGATCCAGGTTTCCTGACCGGCCCGCACCCGCACATCGCGGCTCACCGTCCGGAGCTTCGACCGCAGGTACTTGTCGTCGAGTCGGGCGGCCCCGATCCGGACGTCCGTCGGTCCGCTGTTCGTCAGGACGACGCGGAGCGTCCAGGGCTGCCGGTCGCCGGTCCAGTTGGCGCTGCTGGCAGCGTCCTCGGCCACGCGGGCGCTGAGCTGGACGGTGTCCCGGCGCCGCGCCTCGGCCTGCTGGGTGTCCCACTCGTGCACAGCGACGCCACCCAGGACGGTCCCGGCGACGAACGCGGCGATCCAGAGCAGGCGGGCCCGGTGGGGTCGCGCCCACCGCTCGACGCGCTCGACGACGACCGGACGTCGCCGCGCCGGCGCTTCCTCCGCGAGCGCGTCGGTGACCAGCGCCTCGCTCGTCGGCGCGTCCGGGTGAGGCGACGACTCCGTCGGCTCGGACAACGGTTCCGGCTCGGGCATCGGGTCCGGTGGCGGTTCCGGGTCCAGCCCGGGTAACTCCTCCGCTCCGGGCCGACGAGGTGCGGAGATCAGCTGCTCCTGCGCCGACCACCGCGGCGCCGCCGACGCGTCCCAGCCTCCGGCACTGAGCACGTCAGGGCCCGGGACGGGCGTCGCGCCGGAGTCGTCCAGGTCGTCCCAGTAAGCGGGCGCTCGGCTGTGGTGGCGCGAGGAGTCGCGAGCCGTCTCGTCCGAGCGGTCTGTGGGAGCTACGGGGGCGAAGTCGTCCGGGTGGGCACCGTCCCGGGGCGCGTCACCGGGCCGCCGGGGCATGGGAACAGGGTAGAAGCTCGCTGACCGTCGAACCAGGATTCGTGGCGACCGGCCTGACGCGAGCGCGCGCGAGGCGAGCGCGTACGACGAAGGCCCGTCCGGCACGCCGGACGGGCCTTCGGTGTGGCAGCGATCAGGCGAGGACCAAGCTGGCCTGGTTCACGCCCTTGTCGGCGGAGACGGCGGCCTGCCCGGTGCCGTTCGCGTGCAGCGCACGGACCGTCCACTCACCCGGCGCCGCGAAGAACCGGAACTGACCGGTCGCCGACGACACCACCTCGGCGGTGAACTCGCCGCTCGAGTCGAGCAGCCGGACGAACGCGCTCGGCACCGGCGAACCGTCACCGGCGGTCACGATGCCCTGGATCACCGTTTCCTTGGTGGTGTCGATGCCCTGGGTGCTCAGGTCGGTGCCCTGCTCAGGTGCTCCGCACATGCTCAGGCGCCCTTCTCGATCGGAACGCCGATCAGCGAACCGTATTCGGTCCACGAACCGTCGTAGTTCTTCACGTTGTCGTGGCCGAGCAGCTCACGCAGCACGAACCAAGTGTGGCTCGACCGCTCGCCGATCCGGCAGTACGCGATCGTGTCCTTGCTGTCGTCGAGGCCGGCCTCGCCGTAGATCTTACGGAGGTCGTCGTCGGACTTGAACGTTCCGTCCTCGTTCGCGGCCTTGCTCCACGGCACGTTGACCGCGGTCGGGATGTGGCCGCCGCGCTGCGACTGCTCCTGCGGGAGGTGCGCCGGGGCGAGCAGCTTGCCGGAGAACTCGTCGGGGGAGCGGACGTCGACCAGGTTCTGGACGCCGATCGCGGCGACGACCTCGTCGCGGAAGGCGCGGATCGAGGTGTCCTGCTCCTTGGCGGTGTAGGAGGTGGCGGCCCGCTCGGGCACGTCCTTGACGAGCTCACGCCCGTCCAGCTCCCACTTCTTGCGGCCGCCGTCGATCAGTTTCACGGCGTCGTGACCGTAGAGCTTGAAGTACCAGTAGGCGTACGCGGCGAACCAGTTGTTGTTGCCGCCGTAGAGGACGACCGTGTCGTCGTTGCTGATGCCCTTGCGCGAGAGCAGGGCTTCGAACTGCTCTTTGTTGACGAAGTCGCGGCGCACCGGGTCCTGGAGTTCGCTCTTCCAGTCGAGCTTGACGGCGCCGGGGATGTGCCCGTTGTCGTACGCCGAGACGTCTTCGTCGACCTCGACGAAGACAGTGTTCTCGGCGTTCAGGTTCTTCTCGGCCCAGTCGGTCGAGACGAGCGCGGACTCGCGGCTCATGCAGACACTCCTTCGTGTGTGTGGGGGTCAGCCGGGATGGTGAAAGGTGGGAGCACGCGTGCTCGGCGGGGCGTCATGCCGCGCGAGCCCGGGTGATACGGGAAAGAAGCAGTCGCCCGCGAAGGTACGCGAGGCAGCCGAGGCAGAGCCCGAACGCCGCGTTGAGAAACGCCGCGACCAGGGCCGCCGCCGTGGCGACGAGCCCGACGAGCGGTGCGTCGGCGAGGTAGCCCACGGCGCCGACCAATGCGAACACGAAGCCGACCCCCTGTGCGAAGCGCACCGGGGCGGCGTCCTCGCGTTCGGTGGGCGGCGCGAGGCGCGGTGCGACCAGGACGCGGTAGAGCACCGCGTACGGGGCGGCGCCCAGGCCGACGAACGCGCCGAGCGCGAACACCACCGTCTGGGCGGCGAGCAGCCAGCCGCTGCCGGTGAGCAGGACGACTGCGAGGACGACGGTGGTCACCCAGGCGGCGAATCGAGGTCCGCGCGGGTCGACCTGGGCCGGTCGTAACGAAAAAGAGGGCATGGATCTCCTGACATCCAGAGCGCTGGCAGGTTCTGGGGTTTGTCAGGCGACGGTCACGCGGTCAGCGGAGCTGCTCAGCGCGCATCGCCCGGCGTCAGGCCGGGGGACACAGGCAGCTACCGACACGGCAGAGGTCTACCGCGCGGCGCTTCGTGAGCAGGGAGCTCATGGGCGCCAGCGTAGCAAACGCCTCGGGAAACGCTTCCCGAAATGCGGGACGTCACTCCTGGTGTACGGGATGAGGATGGGCCTGGCGAGGATTTCCTACCCGTAAAGAAGGATTTATGTGTCCGGAGATAGATACGGTCCGACTGCGGCGAGGACGTCGTTGCGGCGTGGTTGGCCCACGGCGCGACCGGTGATTCGCCCGGCCCGGTCGACCAGCAGCGTTGTCGGTGTACTCCGGACGTCGAGCGCGCGGACGGCGTCCAGGTGTGATTCGGCGTCGATCTCCACATGGACGACGTCCGGTAGCCGACTGGCCACGTCATCCAAGATTCGGCGGGTGGCGCGGCACGGCGCACAGAACGCCGAGGAGAACTGCACCAGCGTGACGGCGGCGCTCGCCGGCTCGATTCCGAGCTCCGCCCACACCCCGGCGGCGTCCGCCGAACCCGCGGCGTCCGGCCGGGCCGCACGGTCGCCGTGGCCGGCCGCAGGGGCCGGATCCGCCGCAGCGGCGGCGTTGTCCCCGGAGCCCGTGTCCCGCTCGGCGGGAGCGGTGGCGGGGGCCGGACCGACGTCGACCACCGGACCGACGTCTACCACCGGACCGACGTCGCGCACCGGGCGGACGCGGCCGGTCCGCGCGCGCCAGACCAGTCCGGCAGCGGTGGCCACCACCAGCACCCCGACCAAGATCAAGGCACGCAGCCCGGCGTCGTCCATGACCGGCCCAACACCTACCGCCGCCGGAGACTTCCCGGCCTCACTGCACCAGCGGAACGTTCGTCGCGCTCCCGGTCACGGTCAGAGAGCCGTTGCTCGCGGTCACCTTGTCGAGCTTCACCTCGAACGGCAGCGCCAGCGTGACCGGCTGGGCGAACTGATCGGTGACCTGGTCGACGATCACGGGCGGCACCTCGATCCCCTCCGCGGTGACCGAGCCGACGTCGAACGTCAGCGTGTCGCCTTCCAGCCGCGGCGTCACGTCCGCCCGGACGTCGACCACGCCGACGACCGGTACCTCCACCGGCAGGGTGGCCCGCAGCGCCGACCCGGCGCTCTCCAGCTTCAGGCCCTCCAGCCCCAGCCGCCGAGAGACCTCCGCGACGCTCAGCCGCCCGGTGCCGGTGATGCTGTCCGCGGTGACGTCGTGCAGTGCGCCGCCGCGCAGGACGTCCTGCGGGATCGAGACGTCCCGAAGCTTCAGATCGACCCGGTCGACCTTGCCGTCCGGCGTCGTGACGTTGGTCAGACGGACGTCGGCACCGTCGAAGTTCCCCGAGATCAACTGGGTGATGAACGGGAAGCCGACGGTCTCGACGTCGGTGCTCGCTGCCGGGGTCCCGTTGTCGCGCAGGTTCTGGGCGACGGCGTCGGTCAACCGGTTCTCGGCGGCAGCGGCGACGGCACGATCGACCGCTACGGCACCACCGCACACCACGACGAGCAGGACCACAATCAGCACGAGACAGCCGGTGCCTCGCCGCTTTCCGGCTGCCATTGCCCATCCTCCACCAGTCGATGTCCGACGCCGTGTTTACCAGGCGGGTGCTACCGCCCGCGTCAGAGCGTCAGACCGACCAGGTATCCGATCGGCGCCGCAACAGCGAGAGCCACCAGCGGGCCCAGGGCGGCGCCGGCGAGCCCTCCGGTCGGCCGGCCGCCGGCCGCGAGCCGGCCCGCGCGGGCGAAGTCGACGCTGAGGTCCGCGAGCACCGCCGCGGTTCCGACCAGCCAGCCGACGAGTGTCGCCGGGCCGAGCGGCAGGTCCAGCCCGAGCCCGACGCCGAGCGCCGACGCTCCGGCGGCCACCGCACTCCCCAGCGCCGGCCCGATGACACCGCGGGGGACGTCCCGGTGCGCGGTCGGCCGCGGCAGCACCAGATCGGTCGCCCGGGCGACCACCATCGCCACCGCGGCCGCGACGACGATCAGCGTGACGAGGTCCGGGTTGTCGGCCCGGCGCAGCGCGACCGTCGTGGCGAGCGCGACGACGGCGACCGCCACCGTCAGCGTCGACCCGAACGACTCGGTGACGTTGCGCCGCTTCACGCCGCGGGCCAGCTGGGTGAACGTTGTCGCGCCGAAAGCGCACGCCAGCACCGCGACCAGTCCGCCGGCCCCGCGTTCGCCGGTGGCCAGTGCGACCGCGTCGGCGGCGATCGCGGTGAGCACCCCGACGACGGCCGCGCCGAGCGTCCCCGGCGGGCGGGTCACCACGCACCAGGTACCGACCAGCGCGAGCTGGGCGACGAGGATCGCGATCGCGTACGGCAGCGGGCCCGCGAACGCGGCACCGCCCAGAACCGCTCCGCCGACCAGCGCAGTGACGCCGGCGGTGGCAGCCGTACCGGCCACGGGGCGGGTGCCGCCGGCGACCAACGCGTCGCCGAGCGGCTCCGAGCCCAGCGGTTCAGAAGGGGGACGCGGCTGCACGCCCCGATCGTGCCAGACGGGGTTGACGTCCTCGGTGGTCACGGGTGTACCCGAGGCGGTTCCGCTGCGGCGGCCTGCACCAGCCATCGTCCGAGCCGATCGGCGAGCGGCACCGGCAGTCGGTTCTCCGCGTGCGCGAACCCGGTTTCGAGCCAGACGGTGGCGTGACCGTCGGCCGCCGCTGCGAGGGCCAAGGGGTGCTCGACGGGGAAGTAGTGGTCGTCCAAACCGTGCACCAGCAACACCGGCGTCGGTGCGAGCGCCGACATCAACTCCAGGGGTGCGGGTGGGAGCGTTTCGGTCGGTGGGGCGAGCCGCACCTTGAAGACCGTGCGCGCCACCAGACGCCCCGGCAGTGTCTCGACCAGGACGTGCAGCGCCCGCATGACCGGGGTGTCCCGGACGAACGACCGCGACGGCGTGCTCACCGCTGCGACCGCGTCCACCCGCTCGTCGGGGCCGCGTCGCAGCGCGGCGTGGCACAGCGCCACCGCTGCACCGAACGAGAAGCCGACGGTCGCCACCCGGGCGTAACCCTGTCGGCGCGCCCACTCCACGGCCGCCGCGACGTCGGCGACCTCATGGGCGCCCATCGACGACACACCGGCGCTACGTCCGTGTCCGCGCAGTTCGACGACGAATACGTCCGCACGGCGTCGCAGCCGGACAACGAGCCGACGCACTGCCGCAACCCGCGCGTGGCCGGTGAAGCCGGGGATGAAGATGATCAAAGTGTCGGAATTGCGCCCGGGTCGGCCGTTGACCGCCGGCTCATCGGCTACCGGTGTGGCTGGCCACCAGGAACCGAAAAGCTGAATTTGGTCCTCTGTGAGAAGGAGCACCGGCTCTCCGCTGTCCACTGTTGTTATCCTGCCCGTAACGCTCCGGACCGCACGCGTCGGGGCGGGACCTGGGCAGCGCCGCCCGCCGGATCGATTCACCCGGAGGTGGCCCATGGAAATCCTCCTCATGA
The DNA here is from genome assembly GCF_039536245.1 of Cryptosporangium minutisporangium. Lineage (NCBI taxonomy): Bacteria > Bacillati > Actinomycetota > Actinomycetes > Cryptosporangiales > Cryptosporangiaceae > Cryptosporangium > Cryptosporangium minutisporangium. Next base: position 21,770 of record NZ_BAAAYN010000048.1, read on the forward strand.
CGGCTGGCGAAGCGGAAGCTGCGACCGTCCTCCCTGCCCTGGATCTTCTTGGACACACCGTCCGGACCGCGCCGCGCGACTTGAAGGCGCTGCTCGGCGGGCCGACCCCCGACGCGGTCATGGTGGACGCCCGTAGCGACCTCGCCGGCGCCCGCTCGACCTGCCGGCTGCTCCGTACGACCGGCCTCACCGTTCCGCTGTTCGCCGTGCTCACCGAGGGTGGTCTGGTCGCCCTCAACGCCGAGTGGGGCGTCGACGACATCCTGCTCACCACGGCCGGTCCGGCCGAGGTCGAAGCCCGTCTGCGCCTGGCCACCGGCAAGAACGGCAACGAGGCCGCCGACGACGAGCCGGGCGTCGTCCGCGCCGGCGAGCTGGTGATCGACCCACAGACCTACTCGGCCCGGATCAAGGGCCGCCCGCTCGACCTCACCTACAAGGAGTTCGAGCTGCTCCGCTTCCTCGCCCAGCACCCGGGGCGCGTGTTCACGCGTGACCAGCTGCTCCGCGAGGTCTGGGGTTACGACTACTTCGGTGGCACCCGCACCGTCGACGTCCACGTCCGTCGGCTGCGGGCGAAGCTCGGCAGCGAGCACGAGGCGCTGATCGGTACCGTGCGTCAGGTCGGCTACAAGTTCGTCACCCCGCCGCCGCGCACGCTGCCCGAGGTCGACCCCGTGCTGAGCGTCGTCTGACCCACGTCCCTTGAACCGGGAGTCGCCCGCGCCGGGCGGCCCCGGTTTAGTGGTGCGGAGTCCGGCCTAAAGTTCCAAGTCGTGGCGACTGACGAACGTGCGATTCCGGGTCTCGACGACATCGAAGCCGTACTGGCCCTGGCAGCGGCGGCGACCGCGACCGACGGCGTCGGCCCGCTCTCCGAGCAGACCCTGCTGGCGCTGCGGAACCCCGCGGACTATCCGGACGTCGTTCATCTCTTCGCGCGCGAGTCGGACGGGGTAGTCGGCTACGCACAGGTCGCGAAGGACGCCGGGAACGCGTCAGGCGAAGTCGTGGTCCATCCCGCGTTCCGCGGCAAAGGTCTCGGCCGGCGTCTGGTGGAGTCGGCGCTCGCGGCGGCGCGCGACGCCGGTGTGCCGCTCGCGATCTGGGCGCACGGCGAGCACCCGGCGGCCCTCGCACTGGCCCGTTCGCTCGGTCTCGTCCGCTCCCGGGTGCTGTTCAAGATGTGCCGGCCGCTGGAGCGTCCGCTGCCGCCCGTTCGGTTGCCGGACGACGTCCGACTGCGACCGTTCGTGGTCGGCGCCGACGACGCGGCCTGGCTGCGGGTCAACGCACGGGCGTTCGCGACCCACCCGGAGCAGGGCAAGTGGACGCGGCACGACTTGGAGCTGCGGCAGCGCGAACCCTGGTTCGACCCCGCGGGTTTCCTGCTCGCGGTGCCGGCGGACGAGCCCACCACGTTGCTCGGCTTCCACTGGACGAAGCGGGAGCTCACCGCGGACGGCGCTCCCGGCCCGGAGGGCGAGGTGTACGTCGTCGGGGTCGATCCGGACGCGCAGGGGCTCCGGCTCGGGACCGCGCTGACTCTCGCCGGGCTCGACCACCTCAAGAACACCGGCGCGACCGAGGCCGCCCTGTACGTCGACGAGTCCAACGCGCGCGCCGTCCGGATGTACGCCGGTCTGGGCTTCGAGGTCTGCGAGACGCACGTGATGTACGGGACGGGTTGATCCGGTTCTGCACCCGAACTGCACCCGAGGGGCGCCTTAACACCCGTATTGGGGCATTCGTACCTTTGTAGGTATGCATACCGTCTCCGTGGACCTGGCCGGTGTCGATGGGACGGGGCTGGGCGGTGTCGTCCTACTCATCCTCGGCGCGGGCTGCGTCTGGGGCGGTCGAGGGCTGACGCTGCCGCTTCTCCGCATCCGGACCACGGCCGGTGCCGGCCGTCGCTCGCCGCGGATGCGGTCTCGGGCCCGGACGACCGGGCTTCGAGCGGTGTTGCTCGTGGCCGTGTGTGCCGTGCCGCTCGTACTGGCCCCTGGCGCGACCCCGGCGAGCGCGCACACCCGACTGGTCGAGTCGGCCGGCGAGGCGTCGGCGCGGGTCCTGCGCGTCGAGCTCGCCGCTGCGGAGGTGCGGGCGGCGGACGTGAGCTTCGCCGAGCTCTCCAGCGACGGTGTCACGGCCGACGCGCCCTCCGCGGGCGGCGAGAGCGCGGTGACCGGCGTACCGATCAAGGTCGACGCGGGCAGCCTGGTCACGGATGGCGTCGTCACCGCCGACGCAGCGCGGAACACGTCCGGATCGAGCGCCTCCGCAGCACTCGGCCGGTTCACGCTCACGGCTTTCGGCACTCGCGTGCTGACCGCCGACCGCATCGGCGCCCAGGTGAGCTGCCCGCCGCGCGGCTCGGCCGAGCCGACCACGGCCACGGCCGTCGCCGGGCTCCGGATCGCCGGACGGCCCGCGGAGTTCACGGATCGGGTCGTCACGCTGTCCGGCACGGCCACGGTGCCCACCGTCGGCGGCCTGCGGGTCCGCGTCGACCTGCACCGAACCGCCAACGTGGACGCCAAGGGCGCGCACGCCGAGGTCGAGGCCCGGATCTTCGCGACGGTGAGGGACGAGGCACCGGTCGATCTCGGCACGCTGCGGCTGGCCGCCGCCGGCTGCGTACCCGCCGCCACCGGCTCGGACACCCCACCTGCGGTGGGCCGTGACGTGGGGCCTGGCCGTGACGTGGGGCCTGGCCGTGACGTGGGGCCTGGCCGTGACGTGGGGCCTGGCCGTGACGTGGGGCCCGGCCGCCCGGACGGCGCCCAGTCTGCCCGTCGCCCGGACAGTGCCGAGCCTGCCGGGACGGGCCGGATCGGCGTCACCACCACCGCGCCTACCGCCAACCGACCCGGAAGCACCACTCCTGCCGCGGGCACCCCGGCGGCCGCCGCGCCCAGCGGCGCGACGCGGCCGGCAACGAGCGGTCGGGCGCCGACCAGCGCCCCCGGCACGGCTCCGGGTTCGGTTCGGGAGGCGGCGCCGCCCGCGGCGGGCGCTCCGGCGGCTCCGGCGGCGGCCTCGGGTGGGAAGGCGGCGGATCGCGTGCGCGCGGGCGCCGGCCGGAGCGGCACCCCCGCCCGCGAAGAGCAGGTCGCCGCGAACCCGCTGCTGATCGGCCCGCCCGCGGCACCCGTGGACCGACTCCCGCAGAGCCTCACCGCCGCCGCGCCGCCGCTCACCTTCGCCCGCCCCCCAGCGAGCGGCCTCCGGCCCCCGTCCCTGCCGACGGTCGGCGCGCCAGCGCCGGGTGCGCCCGCGCCGGGGACCCCGACCCCGCTCGCGCCGGGCGCGACCGCGATCGCCGGCCCGACGATCGCACGCCTGATGCCCGCCCGCGGCCCGGTCGACGGCGGCGCGGCGATCACGGTGACCGGCACCAACCTCGGCGGGGCCGAGACCGCGGTCGTGGTCTGCGGCGCGCAGGTACCGACCGGCGCGGTCGAGGTGAGCGGCGACGGGACGTCGCTGACGTTCACCGCACCGGCGTGCCGTCCGGGGAGCAGCACGGTGCGGGTAGTCACCAAGGCCGGGGTCGCCACCGGCCAGTTCATCTACGTCGGCACGGCCGGCGCCGTCTCCGACAGCACGCAACGGGTCGCCGCGGCCACCGGCGCCGGCCTGATCGGGGCGTTGCTCCTGGTGGCCGTCCTGATGGTCTGGGAACCGGCCAGACGGGTGTCGGCGACGGGCCGCCCCCGGCGCCCGGCGACAGCGCATTCGGAGCCGGCCACGCTCGGACTCGGCTCCTACCCGGACTTCGACCGAGCCTTCCGCCGCCTCCTCGTGTGACGGTCCGGGCGTTGGGGCATTCGACGCATCCGGGCGTGAACCTCCGTTACGGGGGCGAGCCCGTGCCGGCCGGGGCACGATGCTTCTCCGAGGACGGTCGTCTGCGCTGGGGAGGCCCCCGTGGCGAAGAAGCGTCGGCTCCTGGGTGTTCTGTCCGGAGGCGCGGTGACGGCGTTAGCCCTGGTCGTCGCTGGCCCCGCGACCGCAGCCGCCCCACCGAAGGCAAGCCCGACCGCAGTCGGACACGGCGGGGCGGTGTCGTCCGTCGACCCGGACGCGACCGCGATCGGCATCGAGGTCCTGCGCCGCGGCGGCAACGCGGTCGACGCCGCCGTCGCCACGGCCGCGGCGCTCGGCGTCACCGAGCCGTACTCCGCCGGCATCGGGGGCGGCGGCTTCTTCGTCTTCTACGACGCCAAGCGCAAGAAGATCAGCACGATCGACGGCCGCGAGACCGCGCCGGCGAGCTTCACGTCGACCGTGTTCACCGAGAACGGCACCCCGATCCCGTTCGCCGAGGCGGTCACCAGCGGCCTCTCCGTCGGTGTCCCCGGTACGCCGCGGACATGGGACCGTGCGCTCGACGCGTGGGGCACCCGATCGCTGTCCCGGTTACTCGGGCCCGCGACCGCACTGGCGAGGAAGGGCTTCGTCGTCGACGCGACGTTCCGCGACCAGACCGCCGCCAACGCGGCCCGCTTCGCCGACTTCCCGGCTACCCGGAGGTTGTTCCTCCCGGGTGGGCAGCCTCCGGCGGTGGGCACCACGCTGCGCAACCCCGACTTGGCGCGCACGTACGAGCAGCTGGCCCGCGGGGGCGTGCAGCAGATGTACACCGGCCCGATCGGCGCGGACGTCGTCCGGACCGCGCAGAACCCCCCGGTCGACCCGGCGGCTACCCGGATCGTCCGTAAGGGCCAGCTGACCATGGCCGACCTGGCCAGGTACACGGCGCCGTTCCGGGCACCGACCCGCACCGGATACCGCGGCCTCGACGTCTACAGCATGGCGCCACCGTCCTCCGGCGGCACCACCGTCGGCGAGGCGCTCAACATCCTCGAACGGATCGGTCTCCAGGGCGTCGACCCGACGCAGTACCTGCACCGTTACCTGACCGCCACGACGCTTGCCTTCGCCGATCGCAACCGTTGGGTGGGTGACCCGGCAGCGGTGGACGTGCCGGTCCGGGAGCTGCTCTCCGACCGGTTCGCCGCCACTCGTGCTTGCCTGTTCGACCCGGCGAGGGCGTTGACCACCCCACAGCCGCCGGGTGATCCGCGCGCGGCCGGCGCGGAGTGCCCGATCCCGGCTGGGGCGCCGGTCGGCGCGGGTGAGGAGGGACCGTCGACGACGCACCTCACGGTCGCGGACAAGTGGGGGAACGTCGTCGCCTACACGCTCACGATCGAGCAGACCGGTGGGTCGGGGATCACCGTTCCCGGGCGGGGCTTCCTGCTCAACAACGAGCTCACCGACTTCAACTTCACGCCGGTGACGCCGGGCGTCCCGGACCCCAACCTGCCAGGCCCGGGCAAGCGTCCGCGTAGCTCGATGTCGCCCACGATCGTGCTCGACCACGGGAAGCCGCTGCTCGCGCTCGGATCGCCGGGCGGCGCCACGATCATCACGACGGTGCTACAGGTGCTGCTCGGTCGGCTGGATCGCGGGTTGACGCTGCCGGCGGCGATCGCGGCTCCCCGCGCGTCCGGACGCAACGGGGCCGCGGTGGACGCGGAGCCCGGCTTCGACACCACGGCGCTGACCGCGCTCGGGTGGCGGTTCGCGTCGGTGGCGGAGATCGGCGCGGTTGCCGCGGTCGAGTTCCTGCCCGACGGCCGCGTGCTCGCGGCGGCCGAGCCCACCCGCCGAGGTGGTGGGTCCGCAGCGGTGGTTCGCCGGTAGTCTCCAGGCGCCCGCCCTCGCTGTGGTGCTGGTAACTCCCCGCGACGCGACCGCTGTTCACCGTCCATTGACGGCGTTCGCTGCCGTGATCGGCGCCCCTAGTGCAAATTCGGCATTCGGTGGGTAACCTGCGGCGCTGCCACCGCCATCTGAGCGAAAGATCCGTTTTGACGGTAATCACTCAGAGTAAAGGCCGGTCGGGCGATACTGGATCGTGATCGCGGGGCGTGATCTCGTTCACCTAATAGCCACTGAGCTGTGCAGAGACGGTTAATTCCGCAACGAACGGAGTTCACCGTGCGTTCATTTAGGCCCGGGGAGCGCGTCACCTTCGCTACCTAGCGTTCCGAACGACCGGCGACAGAAGCCGGCCCCAGAGGTCTGGGCAGTAACCCCTCGGAGGGACCTGAACGTGAAGCTGCACCGCACTGGCGCCATCGCCGGGATTGCGCTTGCCAGCCTGCTCGCCATTTCCGCCTGTGGTTCCGACAACGTCGACACCGCGAGCTCTGACTCCAGCGCGAGCAGCAACCCGAACTGTGCCGAGGGCCAGATCTCGGCCTCCGGCTCGTCCGCGCAGAAGACCGCGATGAACGCGTGGACGACCGCGTACGCCAAGGACTGTGGCGCGCAGATCAACTACGCCGCCACCGGTTCCGGCGCGGGCGTCAAGGAGTTCACCGCCGGCAAGGTCGCGTTCGCCGGCTCGGACTCGGCGCTGAAGGACGACGAGCAGACCGCGGCCGACGCGCGCTGCAAGACCGGTAAGGCCATCAACATCCCCGGTGTGGCCACCGCGGTCGGGATCGTTTTCAACGTCAAGGGCATCGACAAGCTGACGCTCGACCCGGCCACGATCTCGAAGATCTTCCAGGGCCAGATCAAGACCTGGAACGACCCGGCGATCGCCAAGACGAACTCCGGCGTGACGCTGCCTGCGACCGCGATCTCGGTCGTCTTCCGGTCGAAGGACTCCGGCACCACCGACAACTTCACCAAGTTCCTCGAGGCGCAGACCCCGGAGACCTGGAAGCTCGGCACCGGTAAGGGCTGGAAGGGCACCGTCGGCACCGGCGCGCCCGACTCGGCGGGCATCGTCTCCGCGGTGACCGGCAAGGACGGCTCGGTCTCCTACGTCGACGCCCCCGACGCCAAGAAGAACAGCCTGAAGACCGCCGCGATCGACACCGGCGCCGGCGCCGTCGAGATCTCCGACGAGACCGTCGGTAAGGCGATCGCCGCCGCCGAGCAGGACTTCGACGGCAACAACCTGAAGCTCAAGCTCAACTACGGGCTGAAGGAGGCCGGTGCCTACCCGGCCGTGCTGGTGACCTACCAGATCACCTGCGAGAAGGGCCTCACCGCAGACGAGGCGAAGCTGGCCAAGGGCTTCCTCAGCTACGTGGTCAGCGACGCCGGGCAGGCCGCCGCGGCGGACGCCGGTTACTCCAAGCTGCCGGCTGAGCTGCTGACCAAGGCTCAGACCGCCGCCGCCGCCATCGCCTGACAAGTTTTGCCTGAGTTGTCCGTCGGCCTGGGCCGGGTGAGGACCACAGCGTCCTCGCCCGGCTCGGGCGTGTGCAGGCCGTCTCTTGCCCCCAGGCCCCCGGGCCGCTGAAGTCCAGAGGAAGTACGTCATGGCTGACCCCTCCACGAAACCAGCCACCACCACCGTCCCCGCGCCGCCTGAGCGTCGGGCGCCCGCACCGGATAAGTCCGGTGGCGGCCTCGGTGGGCAGAAGTCGACCCGCGGCGGCGACGCCATCTTCAAGTTCATCTCGACCGGCGCCGGGGCCGTGCTGCTCGCGATCATGGGTGCGATCGCCGCGTTCCTGATCTACAAGTCGATCGATGCGTTCACGTCGAACGACGGCAACTTCTTCACCGAGAAGACGTGGGCGCCGGACGCGTCCGAGCCGGGTGGTCCGTCGATATTCGGAATTGCGGCGCTCACGTACCACACGGTCGTCACCGGCATCATCGCGATGGTCATCGCGGTGCCGGTCGCGATCGGCATCGCGCTGTTCATCACGTTCTACGCTCCGCGGCGGCTGTCGCAGGGCCTGGCCTACCTGGTCGACCTGCTCGCCGCGGTGCCGTCGGTCGTCTACGGCCTGTGGGGTCTGTTCTTCCTCGTGCCGAACATGACCGGCCTGACGCTCTTCCTCGACCAGTACCTCGGCTGGATCCCGCTCTTCGACTACCGGCCGGACGACATCCCCGGTAACCGCTCGGACTTCACCGTCGGCGTCGTGCTCGCGGTGATGATCCTGCCGATCGTCGCTGCGATCACGCGCGAGGTGTTCCGCCAGGTCCCGCCGGCCCACGTGGAGGGGGCGCTGGCGCTGGGGGCCACCCGCTGGGAAATGATCCGGCTCTCGGTACTGCCGTTCGGCCGCGCAGGCATGGTCTCCGCCGCGATCCTCGGCCTCGGCCGCGCGCTCGGTGAGACGCTCGCCGTCACGATCATCCTGGCCAGCGCCTACAACGTGAGCATCCACATCACCGAGAACGGCGGCGTCACGTTCGCGTCGAACATCGCGAACAAGTACGACGAGGCCGGCGAGATCGGCACCAGCGCGCTCATCGCGTCCGGTCTCTGCCTGTTCGTCATCACGCTGATCGTCAACTCGCTGTCGCAGCTCATCGTGCGTCGCAAGAAGGAGGCCTGATCATGGCTACTCTCCAGGCTTCCCCGTCCGAACTCCGCGAGAGCAACCTGCGCGGCCAGAAGCTTCCGAACTGGACGCCGTGGGCGATCGGCGCGGGCGCCATCGTGGTCAGCGCGCTGATCTTCGCGGTGACCGGTGACAGCTTCAACAGGGCCCGGTTCGCGGTGCTGGCCGCGTTGCTGTTCGTCGTCGCGCTGACCGCCGCCAGCTTCGCGGTCGAGGGCCGGCGGCAGGCGACCGACCGCCTGTTCACGACGTTCGTGTACTCGGCGTTCGTCCTCGCGATCGCCCCGTTGATCTCGATCATCTACTACACGCTGTCCAAGGGCCTGAGCGTCATCGACGGCGGGTTCCTGACCCACTCGATGTTCACGATCAGCGAGGACAGCTTCGGCGGTGGCGCGTACCACGCGATCATCGGCACGCTGATCGTCACCGGGATCGCGACCGTCTTCGCGGTGCCGATCGGGGTACTGACCGCGGTTTACCTGGTCGAGTACGGCGAGGGAAAGAAGTTCGCTCGCCTGGTCAGCTTCTTCGTCGACGTGATGACCGGTATCCCGTCGATCGTCGCCGGTCTGTTCATCTTCACGTTCTGGCTGCTCACGCTCGGCTTCCAGAAGTCCGGTTTCGCCGGGGCGCTCTCGCTGGTCATCCTCATGCTGCCGGTCATCGTCCGGTCCACCGAGGAGATCCTCCGCCTGGTGCCGCACGAACTGCGGGAGGCGTCGTACGCGCTCGGTGTGCCGAAGTGGAAGACGATCGTTCGGGTCGTGCTGCCGACCGCGTTCAGCGGCATCGTCACCGGCGTCATGCTGGCGATCGCCCGCGCGATGGGTGAGACCGCGCCGCTGCTGCTGCTCGTCGGTACCCAGGCGAAGATCAACTTCGACCCGACCTCGGACGCGATGTCGACGCTGCCGACGTTCATCTACTCGCAGCTCGGCAGCGCGGCCGGTAACGCGGACGCCCCGGGCACGGCCCGTGCGTGGGGTGCGGCGGTCACGCTGATCGCGATCATCATGGTCTTCAACCTGCTCGCCCGGTTCGTCGGGCGGTTCACCAAGGCCCGCGGCTGAGTCTCGCCGCCGAGCCAACCCCCGGACGTAACCCGAAAGAGGCACCCGCCATGTCCAAGGCGATCGAAGTCAAAGACGTCAACATCTACTACGGCAACTTCCTGGCGGTCGAGGGGGTGTCGATGTCGATCGAGCCGCGCTCGGTCACCGCGTTCATCGGCCCGTCCGGCTGCGGCAAGTCCACCGTGCTCCGCACGCTCAACCGGATGCACGAGGTCATCCCGGGTGCGCGCGTCGAGGGCAAGGTGCTCCTGCAGGGCGAGGACATCTACGGCTCCTCGGTCGACCCGGTGAACGTCCGCCGCACGATCGGCATGGTGTTCCAGCGTCCGAACCCGTTCCCGACGATGTCGATCTACGACAACGTCATCGCTGGGCTGAAGCTCCAGGGCCGGCAGAAGAAGGGTGCCCTGGACGACACGGTGGAGAAGTCGCTCAAGGGCGCGAACCTCTGGAACGAGGTGAAGGACCGGCTGAAGAAGCCCGGTGCCGGCCTCTCCGGCGGGCAGCAGCAGCGGCTCTGCATCGCCCGGGCGATCGCGGTCGAGCCGGAGGTCCTACTGATGGACGAGCCGTGCTCGGCGCTGGACCCGATCTCGACGCTCGCGATCGAGGACCTGATCCAGCAGCTCAAGACCGACTACACGATCGTCATCGTCACCCACAACATGCAGCAGGCCGCGCGGGTCAGCGAGCGGACCGGGTTCTTCAACCTCTCCGCCGTCGGCAAGCCCGGCAAGTTGGTGGAGATGGACGACACCCAGAAGATCTTCACCAACCCCACTGACAAGCGCACCGAGGACTACATCACTGGTCGCTTCGGCTGACCGGCCTTGCGGTCGCCCCGATACGTCGGGCGACGCGCGACGGGTCCGGTCCCCGCGCGGGGGCGGGGATCGGGACCCGGCCGGCCGCTACGAGCGGCCTTCCGCCCGACGCAACGGCGGTCGGGCGATCGCACAGTCGTACCCCGGCGGGACGGACCTCCCGGGGCAGCAGGACATGTTCTGCGAGGAGACATTCCCGTGCGTGAGGAATTCCGCCGCAATCTCGCGGCGGCCGAGGACACCCTGGCCGGACTGGCCGAAACTGCGGCCGCGGCGATCGAGCAGGCCACCGTCGCACTCCTGGAAGCCGACCTGGCCGCGGCCGAGCGGTCCCAGGAGTCCAACCGGGCGTTACGGCAGCGCCTGACCGAGTTGGAGAGCACGGCGTACGACCTGCTCGCGCTGCAGGCGCCGGTGGCATCGGACCTGCGGGTCCTGGTGACCGTCGTCCGGTTGGGCGCCAACATCGAGCGGATGGGATCGCTGGCCGCGCACATCGCCGAGACCGCCGAGCGGCGCCACCCGGCAGTCGTCATCCCAGATCTGCTGGTTCCGGTGTTCCGGCAGATGGGCGAGGTGGCACAGCAGATGGCGGTGGACGCCGCGGCGGCGCTGCGGTCGCGGGATACCGCCGACGCGGCCCGCCTCGAGGCCGAGGACGACACCGTCGACCGCCTGCGCCTGGAGCTGTTCCGCCAGATCGCCGGCGATTGGCCGCACGGCGCCGAAGCGGCGGCCGACGCAGCGCTGCTGGGTCGCTACTACGAGCGGTTCGCCGACCACGCGGTCGCGATCGCCGACGCGGTGCTGTACCTGGTCACCGGCGTGGCCGTCGAGGTTGCCGCCGAGTAATTCCGACCGGTGACGCGTCATTACCCGCGCCCGGTCCGCCATCTTCGGTTCGGCGGACCGGGCGCGGGTATGTTCGCGGAACCTGTCGTCCGATACCGGCGTCGGGGCCGGTCGAAGGGTGCCACGTGCGCGAGGGGTTTCACGGTCAGCTGGATGCGATCCGGGGAGCGTTGGCCGACATGACGGACACGGCGGCGACCGCGATGGAGCGGGCGACCGTCGCGTTGCTCGGCGCGGACTTGGCCGTCGCCGAGGCGGTCGCCGAGCAGGCGACCCGGTTGGACGCTGCGCGGCGCGCCGTGGAGGACCAGACGTACGAGGTCCTGGCGTTGCAGCAGCCGGTCGCCAGCGACCTGCGGACGATGGTGATGGCGATCAAGGTCGGTGGGGACATCCATCGGATGGGGTCGCTCGCCCACCACGTCGCAAAGGTCGCGGTGCGGCGCCATCCCGCCTCTGCGGTGCCGGACCCACTGTTCCCGCTGATCCGCCGGATGGGCGAGGTGGCCACCCGGATGGCACAGAGCGCCGGTGCGGTGCTGCACTCCACCGATGCCGCCGACGCCGGGCGGCTCGCGATCGACGACGACGCCATGGACGGCCTGCGTCGGACGCTGTTCCGCATGCTGCTGGACAGCTGGCCGTACGGCGTCGAGTCGGCGATCGACGTGGCGTTGCTCGGGCGGTACTACGAGCGCTTCGCCGATCACGCGGTCTCGATCGCCGACGGTGTCGTTTACCTCGTCACCGGCGAGATGCCCCGCGAACGCGACGAAAAGCTCAGCTAGTACCGCTTGTATTTGGACCGCTCCATCGATGACCTCGACCCGGGAGCCTTCGGGGAGGCGTTCGACATCGCGCAGGGTCCAGACACCGGACGGCGGCTGGTGCCAGTCATACGGCAGCGCGATCATGTCGACTCCTCCTCGCGCCCACGATAACCACGGCGACGCCAATTCAGCGCAACTCGTTGGAATGAGTGGGGTTCAGAAGAACAGCGGATGGAGGACGGACTCGAGAGCCGCGGCAACCAGCGCAGCGGCCGGGATCGTGAGAACCCACGCCGTCACGATGTTCGTCGCCACGCCCCACCGCACCGCCGACAGCCGCTTCGTCGCCCCGACACCCATCACCGACGACGTGATCGTGTGCGTCGTCGAGATCGGCACGTGGAACACGTACGCGGTCGTGTAGAGCACCGCCGCGGCGGCCGTCTCGGCGGCGAAGCCGCGAGGCGGGTCGAGGTGAATGATCCGGCGGCCGAGCGTCCGCATGATCCGCCACCCACCGGCGTAGGTTCCGGCCGCGAGCGCCAACGCGACGATGGTGACCACCCAGAGCGGCACCTCGAAAGTCGTCTGGTAGCCACCGACGACCAGCGCCAGGACGATCACACCCATCGTCTTCTGGGCGTCCTGCAGGCCGTGCCCGAGCGCCATCGCACCGGCCGAGACGGTCTGGGCGTACCGGAAGCCCCGGCTCATCTTCGCCGGGTGTGCCCGCCGGAACGCCCAGAGGATCGCGAGCATCAGCAGGTACCCGAGGCCGAAGCCGACCAGCGGCGAGAAGATCATCGGGACGACGACCTTGTCGAAGACGCCGGCCCACTTGACGATCGCGTCGGACGACAGCGCCGCACCGACCAGGCCGCCGATCAACGCGTGCGAGGACGACGAGGGCAGCCCGAAGTACCAGGTGATGAGGTTCCAGACGATCGCGCCGAAGAGCGCGCTGAACACCAGCAGCAGGCCTTCGCCGCCGGTCGGGGCCGAGACGATGCCCTCGCCGACGGTCTTGGCGACGTCGGTGCCGAGCAACGCGCCGGCGAAGTTGGCCACCGCGGCCATGATCAGCGCGGCCCTCGGTGTGAGCGCGCGGGTGGAGACCGACGTCGCGATCGCGTTCGCTGCGTCGTGGAAACCGTTGGTGTAGTCGAACGCCAGCGCGATGATGATGATCGCGAGGACCGGGAGGATCTCCACCGGGTCAGGACTCCTTGACCGCGATCGTCTCGACCGTGTTCGCAACGTGCTCGAAGGCGTCGGCGGCCGCCTCCAGCTCGTCCGCCACCTCCTTGAGCTTCATCACGGTCAAGGCGTCGTACTCCCCGCTGAACAGGCGGACGAGCAGCATGCGGTAGGCGTGGTCGCCCTCGTTCTCGATCCGGTTGGCCTCGATCCAGTACGACTCGAGGTCCTTGAGCGACCGCAGACGGGGCATCGCGGACGCGGTCAGCTGGGCCGCGCGGCCGAGCGTCTCGATCAGGTCGTGCATCTCCCGCGGCAGTGCCGGCAGCTGCGACAACCCGTAGAGGTAGACCAGGTTGCCCGCGCCCTCCATGTGGTCCATGACGTCGTCGAGCAGCGAGCCCAGCTGGTAGATGTCCTCGCGGTCGAACGGCGTCACGAACGTCGAGTTCAGCTTGCGCAGCAGCTCGTGCGTAACCTCGTCATTGGCGTGCTCGATGTCCCGCATCCGGTCGGAGATCGACTGGAAGTCCGGATCCGGGAGGCTCAGCTCGCCCAGGATGTCCGCGCCCTTCACCAGGTTGTCCGCGGCCTGGCTGAAGAAGTCGTAGAAGGCGGTCTCGGTGGGGCGGAGCCGGAAACGCACGTGAACCCCTGATGGCGTCGAGGTGGCAGGAAGGTGTTCTGCGTGGTGATGCTAGGTAAAGCTGTCGGGACCCGTTGCAGCGGGCGACTGCAGTGCCCTGAGTCACCGGTGGTGTGCTCTGCGCGTTCATGAGGGCGGCCAGCCAGGTGGTGTGCGCCGGAGGTTCGGAACGCGGTCCTGGCAAGCGTCCTTCGGTGTCGTCGTCATTGTCAGTTTCTTTGTTCTTTTCCTACCCAATGATGATGTTCCATCCGGCTTTCCGCCCGGAACCGACAAGCTCGTTCACGGCGCGTTGTTCGCCGCGCTGGCGTTGACCGGCCGGCGCGCCGGTGTGCCGACCGCCTGGTTGCTCCCGACGTTGACCCTCTACGCGATCGCCTCCGAGGTCGTCCAGGCGGTGCCGGCGCTCGGCCGCTCGGCCAGCGTGTGGGACGCCCTGGCCGACGTGGTCGGCATCGCGCTGGGCTGGCTGCTGGCGCGCCTCGTTCGGTGACTGGCCAGTACCCGGAAGTGACGCGGACAATCGGCGGCGTCGTCCGGGTGAACGGCGGTCGGATGCGGGATTAACGCTGGTCAGCGGGTATGGCTGTGGCCGCGGTGACGACTGAATACTGATCGCGTGGGGGAATCGACTCAACATTTCGACGCGCCGGTCGCCGGGGCGGACATCGGTTATCAGCCCGTGGTCGACCTCTTCAGCGGCCGGGTACCGGCCCACGAGGTCTTCCCAGGTAGGCACGGCTCCCGGCCCGGCTCCGACCCCGGGCCTCTCCGCGTGCTGGACCTGGCCGCCGGGCTACCGACACCGGTCCACCTCCCGCTGCACCCGGACGCGCTGCTGCAGGACCCCGGGTTACCCGACCGGCTCGCGGAACGCTGCGCCGCGACCCGCCGCGCACCCGACACAGTCACCGTTCAGCTCGCCGAACGGCACTGCATGAGCGACGTGGTGAGCCTGCGTCGCCGATGTGCGGCACTCCGCAGGCACGGGTTCGCGATCGGCGTCGACGACGTCGGTGCGTTCCACGGCTCGCTCTCCGTGCTGGCCGCCATCCACCCGCAGGTGATCAAGGTCCACCGGACGGTCGTCTCCGCGCTCGGTGAGTACCCGGAGGCGTCCGCGGTGATCGAGGCGACCGTGCTGTTCGCCCGCAAGCTCGGGGCGACGCTGATGGCGACCGGCGTCGACACCGCGGCCACGGTCTCGACGCTGCGATCGATCGGAGTGGGCTACGGGCAAGGCGCCTACTTCGGCGGCCCGGAAAGCCAGTGGAGCGACGTCGTCGCCGTACCGCCGCTCGCCGACGACCTGCCCGCGGCGGCCGCGACCGACCCGGCCACCGGCGGCGAGGCGTTCGAGGGGCAGACGCTCCGCGAGCTCCTGCGCCGGGCGATGTCGGCGTCGGTCGACGCGTCCGGCGACGAGATCCGCGACCTGTTCGGCCTGGACGAGGACCTGCTGACCGTCGTCCTGATCGACGAGGCGGGTCAGATCGCAGGCGTCATCCCTCGGGGAACGTTCATGCTCGCGGCCAGCGGCCCGTTCGGGCACGCGCTGCACGCCCGGCGCAGTGTCCTGCAGCACGCGGTGAAGCCCCGGCTGGTCGCGCCCGACACCCCGGTCGCCGAGGCGATCCGTCTGGTCACCTCCCGGTCGCGCAGCCGTGTCTACGACGACCTGGTGGTCGCGGACCGCGACGGGCGGTGCGTCGGCATCGTGCGCGTCGCCGACCTGCTGACCGCCTCCCAGCGCAACCAGGTGGACGTCGCGATCTCGCTGGACCCGCTCACCGAACTCCCCAGCGGCAAGGTCATCGAGGAGACCGTGCGGCGCCGAGTTCGCGAGGCGTCCGGCGTGGCGATCAGCTGGGTGGAGGTCGACCGCGAGGCGGTGATCGAGGCCGAGGGGTTCCTCGCGGGCAACGCGCTCGTCGTCGAGTCCGCGGCCGTGCTGCGTCGGGTCGCCGCGTCGATGGGCGGCGGCAGCTGGCTGGGGCACTTCGGTGCCGGGGCGTTCGTGCTGCTGACCGATCGGTCCGCGGTGGACCGGACGATCCGTTCGTTGCTCGACGTCCGCCCCGAGGACCGGTACGGACGTGCGGTCGACGTCACGGTCGGCACGCTGGACTGCCCACCGTCCGCCGCGACCGACCCGTCCGGCCTCTCGGTACGGCTCGCCGAGCTGATGCGTTACGCCCGCCAACTGGGCGGCACCGCGTGGGTGGCCGCGAACTACGCCGACCCGGGCGTCCGAGTGCAGTACGCCAGCCGACCCGTCCTCAGCGCGACCCACGAGCGCCAGGCTTAAGGCATCCTGAAGCCGCTCCGAGCGGGATCGGCGGCGTGGTTGGATGCTGCGGTCACGTGTGGACGTCGGACTCTGGAGTTTTTCGCAATGGCACAGCCTGAGGCGCCCGGCTACTACTCCGGCTACGGGACGCCTCCGCCGCCGGAGCAACCGAAACGTTCGGTCGGTCTGATCGTCGGCGCGATCATCGCGGTCGCGGTGCTGATCATGATCGCCGGAGGGGTGATCGCCGCGGTCTACGTCTCCAACCGCGGCTCGTCCGACGACCCGGCCGTGGCCAGCAGCTCCGACCCGGCGGCCGCAGACCCGGCCAGCAGCAGCGATCCCGGCGCCGACTCCACCGCGCCCACCAGCGGGCGGGGCGTCATCGGCAAGCCGGTCCGCCAGGGTGACCTGCTGATCACCGTGACCAGCGCACCTCGCTGTGGCACCAAGACGGTCGGCAGTGGCTACGGAGCCTATGAGAGCGAGAAGGGGCACTTCTGCCTGATCGACCTCAAGTTCGAGAACACCGGCGCCAAAGCGGTCAAGCCGAAGGACTTCGGTACCAAGCTGATCGACGAGAACGGTGGCGAGGCCCTCGTCGAGTGGCAGTCGTACAAGGCCAACCCGGACGACAAGCTGCCGCTGTTCGAGAACATCTACCCGAAGAAGTCCGCGACCGGCGTGATCGTTTTCGACATCCCGACCGACCAGAAGCCGGCCACGTTGAAGATGAACCCGGTGGGTGACTACGACGACGAGGTCGAGATCTCGCTGAAGTAGCGCAAGCCGCTGATCGGGTCAACGCCCCTTACTTCGCGCACTCCCGTAGGCTGGACACGTGGGTGGATGGGTCGGCCAAGTCATCGGGATCATCAATGTGGTGGTCCTGGTCGTCAGCCTCGGGCTAGAGGCCTGGGCGTTCGTGCATGCGCTGCTGCAGAAAGCGGAGGCATTCCCGGCGGTGGAGACACTGCAGAAGGGCGTCTGGCTGGCGCTCATCGGCGGCACGATGCTCGCGTCGCTGCTGTTCTACGCCTTCGGCATGCTGTTCGCGATGATCGCTCTGATCGCGGCGCTGGTGTACCTGCTCGACGTCCGGCCGCGGATCCGGGAGATCAGCGGCGGTGGCAGCCGCTGGTAGGCACGGCCTGACCGCGTCCCGGCTCGCCGGTCGCGTCGGTGACGTCGACTGGCTGGCCACCGGCGGCGGCGACCCGATCACCGTCTTCGCGCACGGCTTCGGCGGCGGCATCGCCGACACCCGTCCGCTCGGCTCCGGGGTGGGCGGCACCCGAGTCTTCCTCGCGTTCCGCGGGCACGGCGGTTCCGCGCCACTGCCGGCGGACTGGACCTACGACACCCTCGCCGACGATCTGCGCCGTGTAGCGGACACTCACGACGCCACCCACGCGGTCGGGGTCAGCCTCGGCGCCGGCGCGCTCACCCGGCTCGTCGCCGACTCTCCCAGCCGCTTCGATCGGCTGGTGTTCTTCCTGCCCGCCGTGCTCGATCGGCCCCGCCCGCCGGACGCCCGAAGTCGGTTCGCCGCACTGGCGGACGCGCTGGAGAGCCAGGACGACGAGCAGCTGGCCGCCGTCGTCGCGCTCGAGGTGCCGCCGGGCTTCGCCGGGAGCGCGGCCGCCCGGACCTACGTCCGGCAGCGGGTGGCCGCGCTCCGAGCACCCGGCATGGTGGAGGCCCTGCGCCGTCTGCCCACGTTGACCGCCGTGCCCGCAGCCGACGCGCTGTGCGCGGTGCGGGCCCCGGCGCTGGTGATCGGCTGTGTGGGCGATCCGCTCCACCCCACCGGCGTCGCCGAGGAGCTCGCGGACGCGCTGCCGAACGCGGAGCTCCACGTGTACGACGAGCCGGGCGTGCTCTGGAACCAGCGCGCCGATCTTCGGTCGAGACTCGCCCACTTCCTCCGCTGAGCCGCTCGCGCGCGTGCTCGTCTCTCGTTCGGGGGTGGGGGGCGCTTTTCCCGGAAGTCAACGTGTCCGCGTGGTGGGCGGGGTGGTTTTCCCGAAAGGCCACCTCTGGGCGCGCTGTGAGGTGGTCTTCCCGAAAATCCGCCCGCGTCGGTGCCCCGGCCTCGGCGTTACGAGTGGGTGGCTTGGGTCAGTTTGGCGGCGACCAGTGCCTCGGCGGCGGTAGCGGGAGCCACCCCCGACTCGGCAGCCATCCGGTAAACCTCCGTCAGCGTCTCGCCGATCCGCTCGATCCGCGCGGCGACGACGTACTCGGGCTCCCGGTAGAGCTCGACCGCGACCGCGTGGACGATGCCGCCTGCGCTGGCCACGTAGTCCGGCGCCCACAGGATGCCCCGGTCGTGCAGCAGTCCAGCGACGTCCGGGGAGGCGAGCTGGTTGTTCGCCGGACCCACCACGGCGCGGCACCGCAGCTGCGGCACGAGCGCAGGCGTCAGCACCCCGCCCAGTGCAGCCGGCACCAGCACGTCGACCTCGGCGGTGAGCGCCTCCTCCGGCGCGACCCACTCGGCGCCCAACTCGTCGGCGAGTGCCTTGGCGTCCGGCCGGACGTCGGAGACGACCAGCCGCGCGCCGGCGACCGCGAGTCGGCGGGCGACGTCCGCGCCGACCGATCCGAGACCGACCACCGCGAACGAACTCTTCTCGACCGGCGCCTGCGGAGAGTGCTCAGCCGGATCGGCGGGTCCGGAGAGGTGGGCGACCGTCGCCCGCAGCGCCGCGACAACCCCGGCCGCGGTGCCGGGTGACGAGCTGCCGCTGCCCCCGTGCGACGCGGGACGGCAGAACACGTGGTCGGTGCGCTCGCCGATCGTCACCATGTCGTCGACCCCGGTACCCACGTCCGGCCCGGTGCCGTATCGGCCGCCGAATGCCTCGATGGCGTCCCCGACGTCGTGCAGCACCGCGCGCCGGTCGTCGACGTCGAGGTGCGTGCCGGGCGGGAGCGCGACGACGGTCTTGCCGCCGCCGTTGGCCAGCCCCGCCAACGCGGTCTTGGCGGTCATCGCGGACGACAGGCGCAGGGCGTCCTCGATCCCGTCCCGCCAGTCGGGGTACGTCCAGAGTCGGCAGCCGCCGAGTGCCGGGCCCAGCGCGGTGGAGTGCACGGCGATCGCGATCGGCAATCCGGATCGCCGTCCGGTGGTGACGTGGACCTCTTCATGAGTGAACATGGCGCTCCCTAGAACACGGCGAAGTGCCTCGAAGCTAGGCGTCCGTATGGAGCTTTGGACCTGATGCCGAATGAAATTCGGCTCCTGCGGCATAATCCCGGTCGTGGACGAACTGGATTCGGCGATCCTGGCCCACCTGCAGCGCGACGCACGGCAGACCAACCGGCAGCTGGCCGCAGCGGTGGGGATCGCGCCCTCGACGTGTCTGGAACGGGTCCGAGCATTGCGGGCCGCCGGGGTGCTGACCGGGTTCCATGCCGGCGTCGATCTGGCCGCGCTCAACCGGCGGGTGCAGGCACTCATCTCGGTGCAGGTCCGGCCGCTCAACCGCGAGGTGATCGAGGGCTTCAAGGGCTACGCGGCGGCGCTACCCGAGGTGCTCTCGGTCTACGTCGTGGCCGGTCGGGACGACTTCTTGCTGCACGTCGCCGTGCCGGACGTGGACGCGATGCACAACTTCCTGATGGACCGGCTGAGCGGGCGGCGCGAGGTCGTCGGCTTCAACAGTTCGGTGATCTACCAGCACACGCGTAACCCGGTGATCACGCCGCTACCGTGACGGTCATGCCGCATACCCACCGACTCGACCTTCTCGACCCGACGTTGCGCGAGTGGGACGCCGTCGTCCTGCACGTCGACCGGGAGCAGGGCATCGTCCTCGACCGCTCGGCGTTCTACCCCGGCGGTGGGGGGCAGCCGCCGGACCACGGCACCCTGCTCTGGGGCGGCACCCAGACCCGGATCGCCGGCACCCGCAAGGGCGACGATCTCTACCTGATCCCGGCCGAGGGCGACCCGCTCCCTCCGGTCGGGACGGCCGTCCGCGGTGCGCTCGACGACGAGCGCCGCACGCTCCTGATGCGGACGCACTCCGGCCTGCACGTCCTCTGCGGCGTGGTCTTCCGGGACTTCGGCGCACTGGTGACCGGCGGCAACATGGAGCCGGGCGAGGCGCGGATGGACTTCAACCTGACCGAGGTACCGGCCGGGTTCAAGCAGACGCTGGAGGAATCAGTCAACGTCGAGGTCGCCGCCGACCGGCCGGTCGAGGTGAAGGTGCTCCCGCGCGAGGAAGCGTTCGCGATCCCGGACATCATCCGGACCGCGACGAACCTGCTGCCGCCGGACCTGGCCGAGGTGCGGGTCGTCGACATCATCGGGCTGGACGCGCAGGCCGACGGGGGAACCCACGTGGCGTCGACGAAGCAGATCGGCCGGATCACGGTGGCGAAGATCGAGAACAAGGGGCGGGGCTTCCGCCGAGTTCGGCTACGCCTGGCCGACTGACGCCCGAGCTGCCCGGCCGGTGGCGACGTACGATCCGAGGCTCCGGGCGGGTTGAGGAGGGCGAACGTCGTGGGCGCTTGGGTCTGGTTGGCGTCGGCCATCGTGGCGGAGGTGATCGCCACGAGCGCCCTCAAAGCGTCGCAGGGGTTCACCGTGCTCTGGGCGAGCATCGTCGTCGTGCTCGGCTACGGCTTCTCGTTCGTGGGACTTTCCCAGGCGCTGAAGGCCGGGCTCGGTCTCGGTACCGCCTACGCGGTCTGGGCCGGGGTGGGCACCGGGCTGATCGCGATCATCGGCTGGGTGGTGTTCGGTGACAAGCTGGGGGTTGCGGCGATCACCGGGATATTGCTGATCGTCGCGGGCGTCGTCCTGGTGAACCTCAGCGGCGCCAGCCACAGCGAGGCCGCGCCACCACCGGCGGTCAGCCCGTCAGACCGGTGAGGATCGCGCGGCCGGTCGGGCCCTGGGCGAGGTAGGCCAGGGCGGAGTGCGGTGGTGCGCCGTTGTCCACATATTCATCGGTTATCCCGGGGCCGAGGTCGGCGAGCCCTTCTCCACCGGTGCGGAGGTCCTCCGGGTCGAGCACGTTGATCCATCGGACGCCGTCCGGCGCGGTCAGCGGCTCCGGAACGTTCAGCGCCCGGCGAACCGCCTCCAGGCTCAGCGGCGATCCCAGCGTCACCAGCCCGCGGATCCCCTTGGTCCGCGCCCGACGCAGGACGTCGAAGGCCACCACCGCGCCGAATCCGTGGCCGACCAGCACCGCGGTGTCCGGCTCCAGAGCGGCGGTCACCCGCTCGATCGTGGCCGACGCGTTCCCGGTGAGGTAGCCGTGCAGGGAGCGGGCCAGCTCCACCAGCAGCGGGTCGGTGCTGCCCAACGCGTCCAGTAGGCGTCGGACAGCAGTGTCGTCGGGGTCCGGCAGTGGCTGGTCCCCGACGGCGACGATCGACAGGGCAGGCAACGTCCCCACCGTGCCCGCGGCCGCCACACCGCGGGAGAGCGCGGCCGACCACTCGTCCCGCTCCGGGCTGCCCGAACCAGCGACCCCCACCACCGCGGCCATCGGGTCTCAGCCGATCAGCAGTGCTTTGGGCAGCTCAGGGTTGCCCTCCACGGTCAGCACCGAGAGCGGCACCCGGCTCCAGAGCGCGAGGATGAGGTCGCTGGCCGTGCCGCTCATCGCGGTTTGGGCGTGCGGCGGGTCGTCGAACACCGTCCCGGTGTCGAGTAGCGACATGCCGGCGCCGCGCAGCCGTACCGCCCAGTGCGCGTCCGCGTCGGTGCTGCGCAGCGTCACGACCCCGCGGAGGTTCTCCGGCCCGGCGCGGTGTCCGGCCGGGAGAAAGGTGTCGAGCGCCTCGTCGACGCCGTCCACCGCCAGCCGTGTCTCGATCGGTTCGGTCAGCGCCGCACCTGCCGCCAGCTCGGCGTCCCAGCGGTGCACCGCGGTT
The DNA here is from genome assembly GCF_039536245.1 of Cryptosporangium minutisporangium. NCBI lineage: Bacteria > Bacillati > Actinomycetota > Actinomycetes > Cryptosporangiales > Cryptosporangiaceae > Cryptosporangium > Cryptosporangium minutisporangium. Next base: position 43,725 of record NZ_BAAAYN010000048.1, read on the forward strand.
TCGTGTGCCATCCGGCGGAACCAGAACTTCGCGACCGGTTCCTGGATGGACCAGTTCCACGCCGGGGCGGCCGGGTCCGTGGACTCCAACGCGGCGACGATCGTTCGGAACGACTCGTCCCACCACTCGATCACGGCGGGGCCGGTCGGCGCTGCCGGCTCGTCTTCGTCCGGCGGGGTGGACACGCCGCGAACGAGGTGGGCAGCGTGGAACCGGTAGACCTCGCCGACGTGGGCGACGAGCTGCTCCACGTTCCACTCCGGACAGGAGGGCACCGGTGCGGCGAGCGTCTCGGGCGTCACCGCCGCGCGGAAAGCGGCGCCCTCGCGCCGCAGACTGTCCAGCCAGAACTCCGCCGTCAAGCGGTGCTCGCTCATGGGTCGCGTCCTGTCGTGGTGGGGGCCGACGGCCCCGCGATCGATCAACGTCGCCGGGTACACCCGCGGTGCTCGTCCACCAGCCTATGGGGTCCGACGCTCGGCGGCGCGCGGACGGTCCCCGACGGGTGACGACGTCGGCACGGAGAGCGGTGTACGGCACGTGGGCACCGCTCCGATACCCCGGGCGGGCCGTCGGCAACCCGGCGTCGCGCCGTATCGTTCGCTGCGTGAGCGACGCTTCCCTGGCGCCCCTGACCACGCTCGGTCTCGGCGGTCCGGCGGCCACTCTGGTCACCGCCGCCGACGCGTCCGAGATCGTCGAGGCGGTGCGATTGGCCGACGCCACCGGCCAGCCGCTCCTGGTGCTGGCCGGCGGCAGCAATGTCGTGGTCGCTGACCAGGGTTTCCGGGGCACGGTGGTGCTCGTGCGCTCCGGCGGGGTGGTGGCCTCCCGCCGCGGCGACGCGATCGAAGCCACCGTGCAGGCGGGCCACGACTGGGACGCGCTGGTCGCGGAGGCCGTCGCGGAGGGCTGGTCGGGGCTGGAGTGCCTGTCCGGCATCCCGGGCTCCACCGGAGCGACGCCGATCCAGAACGTCGGCGCCTACGGGGCCGAGGTCGCCGAGACACTCATCGACGTGACCGTCTACGACCGGGTCGCCGACCAGGTCGTGCAGCTCTCGGCGGCCGAGTGCGGCTTCGGCTACCGGCACTCGACGTTCAAGGAGACCGACCGGTACGTCGTGCTGTCGGTGCGCTTCCGGCTCACCCCGCAGCGCGAGTCGCAGCCGCTCCGCTACGGCGAGCTCACCAGGGTGCTGGGAGTGCCCGCGGGCGGTACTGCCCCGCTCGGCGACGTCCGGGACGCGGTGCTGGCGTTGCGTCGGGGCAAGGGCATGGTGCTGGACCCGGACGACCCGGACACCCGGAGCGTGGGGTCGTTCTTCACCAACCCGGTGCTCGACCCGGCCGTCTTCGCGGAGCTGGAAGCGCGGCTTCCGGAGGCGCCGCCGCGGTGGGAGGGCGCCGACGGGCGGGTGAAGACGTCCGCGGCCTGGCTCATCGAGCGCGCCGGCTTCCGCCGCGGATACGGACGCGACGGGGTAGCGATCTCGACCAAGCACACGCTCGCGCTGACGAACCGTGGCGACGGAACGACGGCGGCGCTGCTGTCGCTCGCCGAGGAGATCGTCGCCGGGGTGCGGGACGCGTTCGGCGTGACGCTCGTCCCGGAACCCCGCCTGGTAGGCGTGGACTTCTCGTCCGTGCCCGCCTGAGCACCGACCGCCCGCCGCGGGGGCGGTTTTTCGGGAAGAGCGCCCGTCCCGCGCCGCCGCGGGGCGGATTTTCGGGAAGATTGCCAACGCGGCGGGCGGCCGGTGTGGCGGGCGGCCGGTGTGGCGGGCGGCCGTGTGCGGTGGTGCCCTTCCGGGCGGGTGTCGTGGGAGGCCAGAGGCGGCGCAGGGCGAACCGCGTCACCTCGGGGCTACGGCGCCCCAGGGGAACGTGACCTCGCCCAGGCGCCAGCGGCGGCGGTCACCCAGCACCGGCCAGCCGTCCGCAGCGAGCCGGGACACCGCGTCGACCCAGCGTTGCCGAGGCCCGAACGGTGCGATCGCGGCGGCGGCGTCCCAGGCCGCGTCGAACGCGGTGAGCAGCTCGTGCACGCGCTCGCCCGGCACGTTCCGGTGGATCAGCGCCTTCGGTAGCCGCTCGGCGAGCGTCGAGGGGCGGTCCAGCGAGGCCACCCGCACCGCGAACGTCAGCGTCCGTGGACCCTCCGGCCCGAGCGCGACCCACCCGCCGATCCGGCCCAGCTCGTCGCAGGTCCCGTCGACGAACAGCCCGTCCGGCGCCAGCCCTCCGCACACCGTCCGCCAGGCGTCGGCCGCGGCGGCCTCCTCGTACTGCCGGAGCACGTTCGCCGCGCGCACCACCGTCGGGCGCAACCCGGCCAGTTCGAACCCGCCGCGCCGGAACGTCAGCGTGGGCGGATCGGCGGCCTCGGCGGCGGCGGCCACTCGCTCGGCGTCCAGCTCGAGCCCGACGACCCGGACGTCCGGACAGACCGACCGGAGCCGGGTGTAGAGCTCCACGGTCGTGACCGGCGACGACCCGTACCCGAGGTCGACGACCAGCGGCGAACCCCGCAGCAGGGGAGCCTGCGTCGCGACCAGCCACCGGTCCATCCGGCGCAGTCGGTTGGGGTTGGTGGTGCCGCGGGTGGGCAACCCGAGCGCGCGAGCCCGGCCCGCGGCAAGCCGCGGCCGGCGCTTCATGTGGTCCGGTGCACCTTGTGGTTCGCGGCCTGCGCGATCGGTCGGACGACGAGCAGGTCGATGTCGACGTGCGGCGGGCGGGTCACGGTCCAGGCGACGCAGTCCGCGATGTCGTCGGCGGTCAGCGGCTCGGCCACACCCTCGTAGACCTTCTCGGCGCGGGCCTGGTCACCGTCGAAGCGGACCAGCGCGAACTCGTCGGTCTTCACCATGCCGGGTGCGATTTCGGTCACCCGGATCGGCCGCCCGTTGAGCTCGAGCCGCAGCGTCTGGGCGAACGCGTTGATCGCGTGCTTGGCGCCGGTGTACCCGGCGCCCCCCTCGTAGACGCCGTGCCCCGCGGTGGACGACATCAGTACGACGTGCCCGGCGCCCGACGCCTCCAGCGCCGGCAGCAGCGCCCGGGTGACCCGCAGCGTGCCGAGCACGTTGACCTCGTACATCCACTGCCAGTCGGCGACGTCCGCGAACTCGATCGGGTCCTGGCCCTTCGCCCCGCCAGCGTTGTTGACCAGCACGTTCACCGGCCCGGGCAGCGCGGCGACGGCATCTGCGAACGCGGCCACCGACGCGTCGTCGGTCACGTCCAGCGGCAACGGGACGCCGTCGATCTCAGCAGCCAGCTCGACCAGCCGATCGGTACGACGGGCGCCCAGCGCCACCTGGAATCCCTCGGCGGCCAACCGCCGTGCGCTCGCTGCTCCGATGCCGCTGCTGGCGCCGGTGACCACTGCGACCGGCCTGGGGGTGTTCATGCGCACGATCCTGCCGCATGCCGTGGCTCACTCCGAAGACCGAGTGCCGCTGGTCACGACGGTGGGCGGAAGATACTTGAAGACGAGAGTGTTACGTAAGGTCGGGTCGCGGGGAAGACCGACGAAGTCTTGCTGCAGAGGTCGTACCTCGTCGAGGGGAGTCTCGGGTGCCGTTCTCCACCCGCCGTCGCCGGCCGGACGGTAGGGAGTTGCCGCGACGAGTCGCGACGATCACGCTCCATACCTCTCCGCTAGATCAGCCAGGAACGGGCGACGCAGGTGGACTGAACGTCTACGTGGCCGAGGTCTCGCGACGTCTGGCCACGGCCGGCGTCCAGGTCGAGATCTTCACCCGGGCCACGTCCTCGGAGCTGCCGCCGATCGTCGAGATGGCACCCGGGGTGCTGGTGCGGCACGTGCCCGCAGGCCCGTACGAGGGGTTGGGGCGCGACGAGCTGCCCGGCCAGCTCTGCACGTTCTCCGGCGCGGTGCTCGAAGCCGAGGCCCACCACGAGCCCGGCTGGTACGACCTCGTGCACTCCCATTACTGGCTCTCCGGTCAGGTCGGCAGCCTTGCCCGGATGCGCTGGGGCGTGCCGCTGGTGCACTCCGCGCACACGCTCGCGAAGGTGAAGAACGCGGCGCTCGCGGACGGCGACAAGCCCGAGCCGGCCAGCCGCGTCTTCGGTGAGGAGCAGGTCGTCTCGGACGCCGACCTGCTGGTCGCGAACACGCCGGCCGAGGCCCGTCAGCTGATCGACCTCTACGGTGCCGACACCGACCGGGTGGCCACCGTGGCGCCCGGCGTCGACCTGGGCCGCTTCCGTCCCGGTGACCAACGCGTCGCCCGGCGTCGCTTCGGGCTGCCCGAGGACAACACCGTGCTGCTGTTCGTCGGGCGGATCCAGCCGTTGAAAGCACCGGACATCCTGGTGCGGGCCGCGGCCGAGCTGGTCGCGCTCTACCCGGCGCTGCGGAGCTCGCTGACCGTGGTGGTGTGCGGTGGTGCGAGTGGTAACGGCATGGGGGAGCCCGCGGCGCTGCGTCGGCTGGCGGCTGCGCTCGGCGTCACCGACCTGGTGCGCTTCCTCGATCCGCTGCCGCCGGACGAACTCGGCCGGCTCTATCGCGCCGCGGACGTGACGGTCGTACCGAGCCACAACGAGTCTTTCGGATTGGTGGCGGTGGAGTCGCAGGCGTGCGGCACACCCGTGGTGGCCGCGGCGGTCGGTGGTTTACGAACCGCGGTCGCGGACGGGGTCTCCGGGGTACTGGTGGACTCGCACGATCCGAGCGACTACGCCCGGGTACTCGGCCGGCTGATCGCCGAGCCGCGGTACCGGGCGGCGCTCGGTCGAGGCGGGGTGCGGCATGCTGCGCGGTTCTCGTGGCAGCGCACTGCCGACGGACTTCTGGACGGGTACCGTGCCGCAATGCGCCAGCGTCAGGGTGATCTGACCGTCGCCGGCGTCTGATCGTTGGGAGGGGTTTCGTGGCGACGAAGGACGAGTTGAGCGCGCTGGCCGAGGAGTTCCTCAAGGAGCGGGACGCCGAGTACGAGCGGACGCCCGGCGGCGGCTTCGTCGTCACGTTGCCCGGGACGCGGAAGCAGAAGACGCTCGCCAACCTGACGATCGGCGATCACTCGCTGCGGGTCGAGGCCTTCGTCATGCGGCACCCGGACGAGAACCGGGAAGAGTTGCACGCCTGGATGCTGACTCGGAACGCGCGGATGTACGGGGTGTCGTTCAGCATCGACAAGGCCGGTGACGTGTACCTCACCGGGCGGCTGCCGCTGTCCTCCGTGACGCCGGACGAACTCGACCGGATCCTCGGCGCGGTGCTCGAGTACTCCGACGGGAGCTTCAACACGATGCTCGAGATCGGCTTCCCGACGGCGATCCGCCGGGAGTGGGCCTGGCGGGTGAAGCGCGGCGAGTCCCTCGCCAACCTCCAAGCTTTCGCCGATTGGGCGGGATCCGATGCGCCGGCGGACCGTCCCGCCGCCGAGGACTGAACGGCGGCGGTAGGTGCGGCCAGTGTGGGCGCCCAGATGGTTGTCGCGCCTTCCGTGCTGGCCTGCGATGGATGCTGCGTTTTCCGTGCCATAGCCCGGACTCGGTGACAACCATTTGCGCCCTCACCCAGAGAGCGCGACAACCACGTGCGCCCTCACCCAGAGAGCGCGACAACCATGCGTGCGCTCACCCCGAGAGCGCGACAACCATGTAGGCCCTGGCCCCGAGAAGACGACGGCCGTGTGCGCGGTCAACCGGAAGCACGGCCACCCCATATGCGGTCACCCGGAGAGCGTGACAGCGACGGGCGCCGCACGGGGGTCCCGTCCCCGGAGCGCCGTCAGGCGCGTGCTTTGTATGAACCTGGAGCCCGCCGAGGGCGGGGCTGGCAGTCGAGCGCGAGGGCGCCTCGACCTTGGGGTGGTCTAGAGGCCTCGCGCTCGCCTGCCAGCGTCGTCCTCGGCGGGCCGCGCACTGCATACCCCCAGCAAGGGAGGGTGGGCCGGAACCACGCACGGGCGGGCCGGGGCGTCGCGGCTCGAGGTCTCGCACGGCGGTTGCGGAAGCGACCGGCGCCCGCCAGGCAGGCGTAGATCAGAAAAGTTGCAGGGCGCAATGATCGAGCAGTAGCGTCCGGAGACGTGGAGAAAGAGAGCATCCATCGCCGTCGGTGGCTGATTCTCGGCGTGCTGGTGGTCTGCCTGCTCGTCGTGATCCTGGACAACACGATCCTGAACGTGGCCCTGAAGACCATCCAGGCGGACCTGGGCGCGACCCAGTCGCAGATGGAATGGGCGATCAACTCCTACACGCTGGTCTTCGCCGGGCTGATGTTCAGCGCGGGCGTCCTCGGTGACCGCTACGGGCGCCGCCGCTTCCTGATCGTCGGCATGATCGTCTTCGGTCTGGCGTCGGTGGCGTCCGCGTTCGCCGAGACTCCCGGCCAGCTGATCACCACGCGTGCGCTGATGGGCATCGGCGCCGCGCTGGTGCAGCCGCAGACGCTCTCGGTGATCACCAACGTCTTCGACCCGTCCGAACGCGGCAAGGCGATCGGTATCTGGGCGAGCTTCTCCGGGATCGGCATCGCGATCGGTCCGGTCACCGGCGGGCTGCTGCTGGAGCACTTCTGGTGGGGCTCGGTCTTCCTGGTCAACGTCCCGTTCGTGCTGGTCGGCGTGGTGGCGATCGCGCTGGTGGTGCCGGAGTCGAAGGACCCGTCGCCCGGCCGGATCGACCCGTTCGGCGTCCTGCTGTCGATCGCCGGCCTGTCGCTGCTGGTGTACGGCATCATCCACGGCGGCGAGACCACCGAGTGGGGTAGCCCGGCTGTGCTCGTGCCGATCGTCGGTGGCATCGCGCTGGTCGGGCTGTTCGTGTTCGTCGAGGCGCGCAGCAGCCATCCGTCGCTGGACGTCAGCCTGTTCAAGAACGCGGCGTTCTCGGCCGGAGCGGTCAGCATCGGTCTGGTCTTCTTCGCGATGCAAGGCGCCACGTTCTTCCTGGCCTACTTCTGGCAGGCGGTCCGGGACTACTCGCCGCTGGAAGCCGGGCTGTTGGTCGTGCCGGTCGCGGTCGGGATCGGGCTGGCCGCGCCGCGCTCGGCCGCGATGGCCCAGCGGTTCGGCACGCGGGTCGTCGTGGCGTTCGGCATGACGCTAGTCGGGCTCGCGCTCGGTGCCTACTCGTTCGTCGGGCGGGACACCCCGATCTGGGCGATCGAGATCATCGTGTTCGCGCTCGGGTTCGGCATGGGCAACACGATGGCGCCGGCCACCGAGGCGGTCATGTCGGCGGTGCCGAGGGAGAAGGCAGGCGCGGGATCCGCCGTGAACAACACGGTACGAATGGTCGGTGGTGCGCTCGGCGTGGCGATCATGGGGTCGCTGCTCTCGGCGTCCTACCGCTCGCACCTCGGCGACGCCGTCGACGTGCTGCCGCCGGCAGCCCGCGACGACGCGGGGGAGTCGATCGGTGGTGCGCTGGAGGCGGCCGGTCGGTTGGCCGCTTCCGCGCCCTCGTCGGCCGGCGACGCGCTCGCGTTGGTCGAGGCTGCCAAAGACGCCTTCGTGGACGCCATGCATCTGACCGCCGCCGGCTCGGCAGTGGTGGCGTGGCTCGGGGCGATCGTCGCGATCCTGTTCCTCCCGAAGCGCCGACGAGTGGTGGCCGGGTCCGCACTGCCCGGTCCCACATCGGGGGCGTCCGCGGCAGGGTCAGGTACCGCGGTGGAGGACGAGAACTCGACGGTCAGGACGGAGACGGCCGCCGGGGACTCGGAACGTTCGGCGCCGGACGCCGCTGTGGCGGGATCGGAGCCGACCGCCGACTCGGCGGAGGATCCGGCCGACGATCGGGACGACACCGCTGGGCTGGCAGGCGAGGCCAAAGTTCGAGGTGGGACACCTGGTTCGGTTGCATAAGATGATGATTTCCGCCTTTTAGTGGGGATCGAGTGACCGAATCGCGTTCCTGTGAATTCTCTTAAAGGATGCTTAGCTAGTGCCTAAAAGTTTGCTCGGAACACGAGTGATTCGCACTGTTTTGCGGGCTGGCGGGGCGATTTTGTAGCGGCGCGTGCTGCCTACGATCGCGCTCGACGGGGTAACAGTTGACGGTTGCCCTGTGCCGGTCGAGCAGGGAGCAGCGTGAACGCAGGTGGTCAGTACGGTGCCGGCGGGCCAGGTGGGTGGAACCACAATGGCCAGCCCGACGAGTGGGACGATCGGGCGGCCGGTGCCGCTTCCGCCCCCCCGCCGCCCCCACCGATGCCGCCGGTGAGTGGCGCGCCAATGCCCCCACGGCAGTACGGCCCGCCGAATACCCCGACCCAGTACGGCGGAACCGAGTACGGCGGCTCCGGGTACCGGGGTTCCGAGTACGGGGGTTCCGAGTACGGGGGTTCCCAGTACGGGGGTTCCGAGTACGGCGGTTCCGAGTACCGCTCGGGTGAGTACGGGGGGCGCTCGAACGAGTACGGCTCGTCGAACCAGGGCGGCGGGTCCGTGTACGGGTCGCCGTCCCAGTACGGCTCCGGGCAGGACCAGTACGGCTCCGGGCAGGACCAGTACGGCTCCGGGCAGGACCAGTACCAGTACGGGTCCGGCAAAGACCAGTACCAGTACGGCTCCGGACAGGGCCAATACCAATACGGGTCCGGGCAGGACCAGTACGGCTCGCCGCCCCCGCCACCGCGTGGCGGCCGGTCGTCCGCGCCCACCAGCGGTGCCGCCCCGGTCAGCGGCGCGCGCCCGGTCAGTGGTGCACGCCCGGTCAGTGGTGCACGGCCGGTGAGTAGTGCGCGCCCGGTGNGCCGCCCCCGCCACCGCGTGGCGGCCGGTCGTCCGCGCCCACCAGCGGTGCCGCCCCGGTCAGCGGCGCGCGCCCGGTCAGTGGTGCACGCCCGGTCAGTGGTGCACGGCCGGTGAGTAGTGCGCGCCCGGTGAGTAGTGCGCGCCCGGTGAGCAGCGCGCGCCCGGTCAGCAGCCCGGCGTCCGTACCTGCGGCGTCAGCGGTGCCGCCCGGGCCTCCCCCGACCGAGCTCGGTTGGTCGGCAGGCCCCGCGGCCGCCGCGACGGCCGACGTGGACTGGTCGGCGGGGACCGCCGCCGCCGCGCCGGTGAGCAGCATTCCGGTGAGCCCCGGTGGCACTCCGATCCACGGCGGCGGGCACCGTCGTGGCCGCGACGGTGCCCGCAAGCTCCCCGACGAGCGGCCGCTCTGGCAGCGCCCGAAGCTGATCTCGCTCGCCGCGGTGATTCTCGTCGTCGTGCTGGCGGCCGGGGACAGCAACGTCCGGCCGCCGCTGCACCTGCTCAGCGGCTCCGCCGACGGCACCGTCACCGTCGCCCTGAACGAGACGATCAACGAGTTCCAGCCGCACAAGCAGCTCGGCGCCGGCGTCGACGGTCTGGAAGGCGGTGAGATCGCCAAGGTCTGGACGCAGAAGAACATCACCGCGATGAAGTCCGCCGGCTGGGGCGCGATCAGCTACCGGCTCCGTACCGAGCTCGGCGTCAAGGCCTGGCACTGGAACCCGGTCGGCACCTGGAGCAACCCCGCCAAGAAGGAGGGGTACTGGACGTCCAGCGACGTCATCGAGAAGGACGCCGGCGTCTCGTACGGGTACCACCTGCCGCGTCGTGGCAACACGATCGACCAGGCGAACAACGACGCGTTCGCCAAGATCACCGACGGTGACCCGACGAGCTTCTGGAAGAGCAACCCGTACCTCGACCCGCACTTCACCAAGCGGCCGAGCACCGAGCACCAGCAGTGGATCATGATCGGCCTCGGCTACGAGAAGCCGGTGCAGGACATCACGATCAACTGGGGCGACCCGTACGCGTCGAAGTTCAAGGTCCAGTACTGGTCCGGCAGTAACGACGCGATCCACCCCGCGCACCCGACGGCGAACTGGAAAGACTTCCCGAACGCCGCGCACGACGGCACGGGCGGCAAGCAGACCGTCACGGTGGCCGACTCGCCGGTGAGCACGCAGTTCGTCCGCATCTTGATGTCGGAGGGCTCCGGAACCGGACCGGCCGGCTCCACCGACATCCGCGACCGGCTCGGCTACTCGGTGCGTGAGCTCTCGATCGGTTACACGAAGGACGGCTCGTTCGTCGACCACCTCGTGCACCGCAAGGACCAGGAGCAGTCGCCCACGTGGGTCTCGTCCACCGACCCGTGGCACAAGGCCACCGACATGGACAAGGACTACGAGCACGCGAGCTTCGAGCGCACGTACGGCAGTGGCCTGACCAACAACGAGCCGATGATGATCCCGGTGCCGGTGCTCTACGGCATCCCCGACGACGCCGCCGCGCTCGTCTCCTACCTCAAGAAGAAGAAGTTCCCGTTCTTCCAGGTGGAGATGGGTGAGGAGCCGGACGGTCAGCTGGCCACGCCGGAGGACTACGCGCAGCTCTACATGCAGGTGGCCGACGCGATCAAGAAGGTCGATCCGAACGTCCAGATGGGCGGTCCCGGCTACCAGACGGTCATCCCGGACTGGATCCACTGGCGGGATGCCAACGGGGACAACTCGTGGACGAGCCGGTTCGTGAAGTACCTGAAGGCCAAGGGCCGGATGGAGGACTTCGACTTCTTCTCGTTCGAGTGGTACCCGTTCGACGACGTCTGCGGTAAGCACGACAAGCAGATCGCCGAGCACCCCAAGCTCTTCTACGAGCAGATCGAGAAGCAGTACAAGAACGGTCTGCCGCGTGACGTCCCGATGGTGATCACCGAGTACGGCTACTCGTCGTTCGCCGGGCAGGTCGAGCTGGAGTTCCCGGGCGCGATCGTCAACGTCGAGACCGCGGCGATGCACCTCGAGGTGGGTGGCCACACCAGCTACTTCTACGGCCTCGAACCCAACTGGGTCTTCCAGGAGGAAGAGGGCAAGCCGTGTAACACGTTCGGCAACCTGATGATGTTGCAGTTCTACGAGGACTTCAAAATCCGGCCGCTGGTCGGGTACTACGCGGCGCAGCTGGTGACCCGCCACTGGGTGAAGCCGGGCAACGAGAAGCATCAGATGCTGAAGGCGAAGTCCGACCTCAAGCTGGCCGACGGCAACCCGCAGGTCACCTCGTGGGCGGTCCGGCGACCGGACGGCAAGATCTCGATCCTGCTGATCAACAAGGACCCGAAGAAGGAGGTCTCGGTCAAGCTGGAGGGCTCCGGCGGCGACCTCAGCGGGCCGTACCACATGTACCAGTACTCCCAGGACCACTACGACTGGAAGCCCGGTTCGGTGGAGGAGAGCGGCGGCAAGCCCACGAAGAGCTTCCCGCCGACCAAGACCCACCAGTCCTCGTCGAAGGTGACGTTGCCGCCGTACTCCATCTCCGTGGTGCATGCGGAGTCCTGACCGTGGTCTGGCACGCTGAGGGTATGAGTGCAGCGATCGGAACCCTGGTTCTGCTCCGCCACGGCGAGAGCGAGTGGAACGCGAAGAACCTGTTCACCGGATGGGTCGACGTCGACCTGACGGCCAAGGGCGAGGACGAGGCTCGGCGCGGCGGCGAGCTGCTGAAGGATGCCGGTCTGCTGCCGGACGTCCTGCACACGTCGGTGCTGCGCCGGGCCATCCGGACGTCCGTCCTCGCGCTGGACGCCCTCGACCGGATGTGGATTCCGGTCACCCGCAGCTGGCGCCTGAACGAGCGGCACTACGGCGCGCTGCAGGGCAAGAACAAGAAGCAGACGCTGGAGGAGTTCGGCGAGGAGCAGTTCATGCTCTGGCGCCGTTCGTACGACACTCCGCCGCCGCCGCTCGACGAGGACGCCGAGTGGTCGCAGTTCAACGATGCGCGGTACGCGGCGCTGCCGCCGGAGATCCGGCCGCGGACCGAGTGCCTGAAAGACGTGCTCGTGCGGACCCTGCCGTACTGGTACGACTCGATCGTCCCGGATCTGCAGGCGGGCAAGACCGTGCTGGTCGCGGCGCACGGCAACTCGCTGCGGGCGCTGGTGAAGCACCTGGACGGCGTCAGCGACGAGGCGATCGCCGGCCTGAACATCCCGACCGGCATTCCGCTGCGGTACGACCTGGACGCCGCCCTGAAGCCGACCAACCCCGGCGGCACGTACCTCGACCCCGAGGCGGCCGCGACCGCAGCCGCCGCCGTAGCCTCCCAGGGCCGCTAAGTGCACGGCCCGCCCAGAACGAGGCTGACGGCCGCGCATAAGGCCTTGAGACCACAGCAAGGTCGAGGCGGCCTTGAGCGCGGACGCCAGCCTCGTCCTGGGCGGGCTCCAGGTCCGTAACCAGTACAAATCCGCGCGTGGCGGCGCTTCAGGAGAAACCGCTCGAGGTGGGCGCCCGCCGGGGTGTCAGCGCGCCGCGGTCAGGACTGCGCTGTCGTCGCGAGCCGGGGCCGTCAGATCGATCGACGTCAGATCGGGCACGACGACGTCCGCCTCGGCGAGCTCCTCCGCCGGGTGAGACGTCGTCACCGCGACCACCGGGCATCCCGCGTCCCGTCCGGAGCGGATCCCGGCGGGCGCGTCCTCGACGACGACGACCGGCCCGGCGGCGCCCAGCCGCTCCAAGCCGATCACGTAGGGCTCCGGGTCCGGCTTGCCGGCCCGCACGTCCTCCGCGGTCACCAGCACGCCCGGCGTCGGTAGCCCGGCTGCCGCCAGCCGGGCCGTGGCGACGGCCATCGTCCCGCTGGTCACGATGCCCCACGGCACCACGCCCGCGACGGCGTCCAGCAACCGTGTCGCTCCGGGGACGGCCGCTACGCCGGCGATGTCGGTGGCCTCCAGCGCGGAGAGCCGCGCGACGGCGTCGGCTACCTGATCGGCCGGTAGGAGGTTGCGGATGTGGTCCTCGGCCCGCTTGCCGTGCAGCGGCTCCGGGAACGCGTTGGCCGGCAGGTTGTACCAGTCGAGGAACGTCCACCACTGGCGCTCGACGACCGCGGTGGAGTCGACCAGCGTGCCGTCGAGATCGAAGAGGATCCCGGCGAGCGTCGTCGACCACGTCTCCGGGTGGGCAAGACGATCCAGGTGCGTTCGTGCGGCCATCACGACCGCATTCTTCCTCAGGCGCTGGCCGGCAGCACACCCGTCACTAGTTGCACCATCCGCCTGGCCAGCGAAACCGCGTGGTCGGCGTAGCGCTCGTAGAACCGGCCGAGCAGCGTCACGTCGATCGCCGCCTCCATGCCGTGGGTCCAGTTCTCGTCCAGCACCCGGGCGAACAGTTCCCGGTGGAGCTCGTCCATCCGGTCGTCGTCCTTGGTGATCTCGACCGCGAGTGACACATCTCTCTCGACCAGGACGTCGCGGGTCTTCACGACGAGTTTGTCGGCCACCAGTGCGGCTTCGACGAAGATCGGCTTCAGGTCGGCGGGGACCGCACACTCCGGGTACCGCATCCGGGCGATCGTCGCGACGTGCCGCGCCAGGTCGCCCATCCGCTCGAGCGACGAGACCATCCGCAGACCGCCGATGATCGTCCTTAAGTCGACCGCGACCGGCTGCTGGCGAGCCAGCAAGTCCATCGAGCGCTCCTCCAGCTCGCGGTGGAGCGCGTCGATCTGCGCGTCACCGGAGATGACGGCCTCGGCGAGTCGGAGGTCGGAGGTGAGCAGCGCCGTCGTGGCTGAATCCATCGCCACGCGCGCAAGGTCGGTCATCCGGACGAGGATCTCGTTGATCTTCGAGAGCTCGCCGTGGAACGAGTCACGCATGGAAGCTCCGTGGGATGCCCGGCAGTTTCCTCGACGTTAGTGCGTGGGGGGCGCGCCGGGCTTTCCCGACCGGTGTCGATCCCTTGAAGCTTGGGCGGCTTTCCGGTGAACAGCTGCCGCAGATTTCGGTCAGCAGGTCACGTTAGGGTCACCACGGACGTGCAGCCTCTTACGATCGTTGCCGTGGATCTTGCATCGGCGCTGCTCATCGGCGTCCCCGCTGTGTTGCTGGGGGCGGTCGTCGGTGCCGTCCTTTTCGCCCTGGTCCGGCGTCCGCAGCAACCCGAGGTGGCACCCGCGCCGGTGACCCCGCTGGACCTCGATCTGGCCCGTCGGAGCCTGGACGGGTTGGGAATCGGCGTAGTTGTTCTGGATCCGCGCGACGATGTCGTGCTCGCGAACCCCGCGGCACGTAGGCTAGGGGTTGTCCGGGACGGTCGGATCGGACATTCGGTGCTTCGCGCCTTCAGCCGACAGGTTCGGCAGATCGGCGAGGTGCGCGAGACCGAGGTGGAGCTGCCGCGCGGGCGCGGCCTGGAACCGTTGGGGGTTCGGGTCCGGGCCGCCCCGCTCGGCGTCAGCGGCCACGCCGTGATGCAGGTGGAGGACGTCACCGAGGCGCACCGGTTGGCCAATGTCCGCCGTGACTTCGTCGCGAACGTCAGCCACGAGCTCAAAACGCCGGTGGGCGCGCTCTCGTTGCTCGCCGAGGCGATGCTCGACGCGGTCGACGACCCCGCCACCGTGCAGCGGTTCGCCGAGCGCATCCGCCTGGAGTCCGGCCGGCTCGGCCGCCTGGTGCAGGAGCTCATCGAGCTGTCCCGCCTCCAGGGCGCCGACCCGCTGCCCGAGCCCGTCGCCGTGCCGGTGGACCGCGTGGTCTCCGAGGTGGTCGACCGCACCCGGACGCTGGCCGAGGGCAAGTCGATCACGGTCGTCTCCGGCGGCGAGCGCGGCCTGGTCGTCGAAGGCAACGAGAGCCAGCTGGTCACCGCGATCGTCAACCTGGTCGAGAACGCGGTCACGTACAGCCCGGAGCGCACCCGGGTCGCGATCGGCACGCGGCGGCGCGGCCACTTGATCGAGATCTCCGTGTCCGACCAGGGCATGGGCATCGGCGAGGCCGACCTCGACCGGATCTTCGAGCGCTTCTACCGGGCCGACCCGGCGCGCTCGCGGGCGACCGGCGGCACCGGCCTCGGCCTGGCGATCGTCAAGCACATCGCGACCAACCACGGTGGCAGCGTGGACGTCTGGAGCGTGGAGGGATCCGGCTCGACGTTCACGCTGCGCCTGCCCGACCCCGGCTGCGACTCGCCCGGCTTCGAGGACTTCGACGCTCTCGAGGACTTCGACGGCTTGGCCGAGTTCTCCGGCGGCGAGGCCGATCCCGGCCGTCCGAACCGCCCGGGGGAGTTAGACGCGGATGCCTCGACCGCCAGGGAGACGGCGCCCCCCGTAGCCGCCAGTGCAGCGGACGGCCCGGACGCGGTACCCGCTCCGGTCCTGACGGCCCGGGAGTCCGACCCGGTCCGGTCCGGAGACCGGCAAACAGCCGATGCGGAAGCCACGGAGCGCACCGACGCGCCCGACGAGGCGAACGCGGACGAAACCCGGGGCCTCGAGACCCCGACCCAACGCCCCACAGCAGTAACGAGAGGTGAAGCGTGACCCGAGTTCTGGTGGTCGAAGACGAGGAGTCGTTCTCGGACGCCTTGTCGTACATGCTCCGTAAGGAGGGATTCGAGGTCGGGCTCGCCGCCACCGGCCCGGACGCGCTGACCGAGTTCGATCGGGCCGGCGCCGACATCGTGCTGCTCGACGTCATGCTGCCGGGCCTGTCCGGCACCGAGGTCTGCCGGACCCTGCGGGCGCGCTCGACGGTGCCGATCATCATGGTCACCGCGCGGGACGGGGAGATCGACAAGGTCGTCGGGCTGGAGATCGGCGCCGACGACTACGTGACGAAGCCGTACTCACCGCGGGAGCTGGTCGCCCGGATCCGGGCCGTGCTGCGGCGGCGGACCGAGCCGGAGGAGCTGACGCCGGCGACCCTGGAGGCCGGTCCGGTCCGGATGGACGTCGACCGGCACACGGTCACGGTGAACGGTACGAGCATCTCGCTCCCGCTCAAGGAGTTCGAGCTCCTGGAGATGCTGCTGCGGAACGCCGGGCGGGTGCTCACGCGTGGGCAGCTCATCGACCGGATCTGGGGTGCGGACTACGTGGGCGACACCAAGACGCTCGACGTCCACGTCAAGCGGCTGCGGGCCAAGATCGAGCCGTCGCCGAGCCACCCGCAGTACCTCGTCACAGTGCGAGGGCTGGGCTACAAATTCGAAGCTTGAGTGGGCGGCCCGCTGAGGACGACGGATGACAGGCGAGCGCGCCTCCTTATGACGCCAAGGGCCAAGGTCACGGCGTCGGGGCGCTCGACTGTCCCCGACGCCCCTCAGCGGGCTCCAGGTTCAGACAACTGCGGCGCGCCTGACGGCGCTTCAACCGCAACTGCTTCTGGTGGACGTCGGGCAGCGGCGCAGTTCGGGTCACGCCGCGGTGCCGCAGCCGACCAACTCCCGGTCGCTGGTCGGGCTGGCAGCGATGGCCGAGGTGACCGCGGTAGCGGAAGTGGCCGAGGCGGCAACGGTGGCGGGGGTGGCGACTGCGGCCGGGGCAGCCGGGGTGGAGGCGGCTCGTGCGGGCTGGGTGGTGGCGGCGCGGCCGGTGACTACCGTGACGATCCCGCCGCACCAGCACTCCACCTCCATCACGATGCCGTGGTCGGTGTGGTCCATACGCCGGATGTCGTCAGTGCTGGCCAGGGTGCGTGCGCCGTGGTGGTGGCAATCGATAGCGAACATGCGAGAAGCTTCGCGTCCGAGCGGTTCGGGGTGTGAGTGGCAATCGTGACCACCACCCCAAGAAAACTGCCAATGTCAGGGTTCCTCTGAGCGCAAGAAAACTGCCATCATGGTCCCCATGATCGTTACCGGCGTTTCGCCTACCAACGTCGGCGCGCTGACGTGGGGGATCGTCACCGAAGTCTTCGGTTACGACCGCACCGATATCGGCCTGCCCCCCTTCGACTTCGCGATCGTGCCGGCCGAAGAGGGCCCGATCCGCACCCGCTACGGTGCCACCATCCAGCTCGACGGCGACTTCAGCCGGATCGACGACTCCGATCTCGTCCTGGTGCTGCCGTGGGAGGACTACACCCACCCACCGGAGCCCTACCTCGACGCCCTCCGCCGCGCGTACGACCGGGGCGCCACGCTGATGGGCTTCTGTTCGGGCACGTTCGTGCTCGCGTCGGCCGGTCTTCTCGACGGACGCCGCGCGACGACGCACTGGCGCAGCTCCACCTTCATCGCCGACGCGTTCCCGCAGGTGACGATCGACGCCGACGTCCTCTACGTGGACGAGGGGCGGGTGCTCACCGGCGCCGGTAGTGCGGCCGGGCTCGACCTCTGCCTGCACTGGGTGCGCCGCGAGTACGGCGCCCGGGTGGCGAACGCACTGGCCCGCTCGGTCGTGGTTCCACCGCACCGGGACGGGGGACAGGCGCAGTACATCGTCTCGCCGCTGCCCGAGGTCGGTGACTCCGACCGGCTCGTCGAGGTGCTGGCCTGGATGCGGGAGAACCTGCACCAGCCGCTCACCGTCGAGGTGCTGGCGACCAAGGCGCTGATGAGCCCGCGCAGCTTCGCGCGGCACTTCCGGGCCACCACCGGCACCACGCCGCGCGCCTGGCTGCTCGCGCAGCGGCTGCACCGGGCCGAGGAGCTGCTCGAGGGTGGCGACCTGCCGGTGGAGGAGGTCGCCAGGCGGGTCGGGTTCGGTACCGCCGCGGCACTGCGTGACCAATTCGTCCGCCGCCGGGGGGTGCCGCCGCGCGACTACCGCCGCGCGTTCCGCGCCGCCTCCGAGTGCCCCGAGGAAGAGGGCGCCGCCTGATCCGCGCCGATTGACGCCGAATCCGTCTCCACGGGCGCCGTGGGGACGGATTCGGCGTAACTGAGCGCGGGGTCGCTACTCGCCGGCGAGGCGGGAGGCTTCCACGGTGGCGGGGTGGGGCGCGATCAGCCCGCGCGCCTCCCGTGCCGCGCAGAGGCGCGCGAGTTCCGCGTAGGCGCTCTCGCCGATCAGCGCGGTGAGCTCGGGCCCGTACGTCCGGTACAGCGGCTCGACGCCGACGTGCGCCTCCGGCGCGGACGTGCACCACCAGTGCAGGTCGTGCCCGCCCTCGCCCCATCCACGTCGGTCGAACTCGCCGAGCGTGTCGACGAGGACCTGGGTCCCGTCGGTCCGCGTCACCCACTCCTGCTCCCGGCGCACCGGCAGCTGCCAGCAGACGTCCGGTTTGGTCTCCAGCGGATGCAGCCCTTCGCGCAGCGCCAGCGCGTGCAGTGCGCACCCGGCGCCGCCCGGGAAGCCTTCGCGGTTGTGGAACAGGCACGCGCCGTCCACCACGGCGGTACGCAGCCGGTCGTCCTCGTCGCCGACCGAGTCGCGCTCGGTCCACGCGTCGGCGTCCCCCGGCCGGTAGAACTGCCAGTCCGCCGGGCCGAGGCGATTCACGAACGCGGCGACGCGGGTCACGTCGTCCTGGTCGGTGAAGAAGGCGCCGTGGCTGCAGCAGCCGGTCTCCGCGCGACCCTCCACCACCCCGTGGCAGCCGGCGCCGTAGATGCAGGTCCACCGGGAGAGCAACCAGGTCAGATCGGCCTTGACGACGTGCTCCGGGTCGGCCGGGTCGATCAACTCCAGCCACTCGCGAGGGAAGTCGAGCCCGACCTCCGCATCGCGCGGGCGGGGCATCGGAAGTTCCACCGTGCGAGCCACGATCGCCAGCGTACGTTGGCTGCGATGAACTCTGGGTGACCAGGCCGTAGGCGGGATGAAGCAGGGCGTACCGTTCGGGTATGCGCCTGGGGGTTCTGGACGTTGGGTCGAACACCGTCCACTTGCTGGTGGTAGACGCTCGCCGGGGTGGTCACCCCACACCGGCCTACTCGGAGAAATCGGTGCTCAGGCTCGCCGAGGCGGTCGGCAACAACGGCAAACTCTCGGACAAGGGCGCGAACTCCCTGCTGGACGCCGTGACGTCGGCCAAGGACGCGGCTCGGCGCCTGGAGGTCGACCACATACTCGCGTTCGCCACCTCGGCGATCCGGGAGGCGCGCAACGGCGAGAAGGTCCTGCAGAAGGTCCGGAAGGAGACCGGCGTCCACCTCTCGGTGCTCTCCGGCGACGACGAAGCCCGGCTGACGTTCCTCGCGGTGCGCCGATGGTTCGGCTGGTCGGCGGGGCGGCTGCTCTGCCTGGACATCGGCGGCGGCTCACTGGAGATCGCGGTCGGCGTCGACGAGAGCCCCGACTTGGCGCTGTCGGTGCCGCTCGGGGCCGGGCGGCTGACGCGGGAGCGGCTGTCGAACGACCCGCCGAGCCGGAAGGAGATCGCCGAGCTCCGGGAGTACGTGGAGGGGACGCTCGATCCGGTCGCGGAGGGCGTCGCCGAGGCCGGCGAGATCGACCGTGCGGTGGCCACGTCCAAAACGTTCCGGACGCTGGCCCGGCTGTCCGGCGCAGCGCCGTCCGCCGCCGGACCGCGCGTCCGCCGGGTACTGACCCTCAACGGCCTCCGCCAGGTCACCGAGTTCATCTCCCGCATCTCCGCCACCGACCTCGCCGAGTTGGAGGGCGTGAGCGCGGGCCGGGCTCACCAGCTCCTCGCCGGCGCGGTCGTCGCCGAGGCGGCCATGCGCCGACTCGGGCTGACCGAGGTCGAAATCTGCCCGTGGGCCCTGCGCGAGGGCGTGATCCTGCAGCGTCTGGACTGGCTCGACAGCGGCATCCAGGATCCCTCGCTACCCGAGGTGGTCACCGACCGGCAGCCGGCCAACGCCTAGTCACGCGTCTGGTGCATTCGGAGACCGGGACGGACGGACACGGGGCGGTTGTCGGTAACAGCCGGGGGCTACCCTGGATGGAGTGACCAGGGAAGGCGACACACCGCAGGCGGTCCGGGTTCCGGCCGCGAGAGTCGGGCTCTCCACTGCCTCGGTGTACCCAGAGAGTGCCCCGGCAGCGTTCGAGCTGGCTGCCGCATTGGGCTACGACGGCGTCGAGGTCATGGTGTGGACCGACCCGGTCAGCCAGGACATCGACGCCCTCCGCGACCTGCAGCAGCGGTACGCCCTGCCGGTGCTCGCGATCCATGCGCCTTGCCTGATCATCACCCAGCGGGTGTGGAGCCCGGACCCGTGGGAGCGGCTGCGCCGGTCGAAGGAGGCCGCGGAGGTGCTGGGCGCCGAGACCGTCGTCGTGCACCCGCCCTTTCGGTGGCAGCGCGACTACGCGCGGAACTTCGTCGAGGGCGTCGAGCAGATGAGCGCCGAGACCCCGGTGAAGTTCGCCGTCGAGAACATGTACCCGCTGCGCGCCCGCGGCCGGGAGTTCATCCCGTACGCGCCGCACTGGGACCCGACCTCGTCGCCCTACCGGCACTTCACGCTCGACACGTCGCACACCGCGGTCGCGCGGACCGACGCGCTGGCGCTGCTCGATCGGATGGAAGGACGGCTCGCGCACGTCCATCTCGGCGACGGCAGCGGGTTGTTCCGGGACGAGCACCTCGTCCCCGGCCGGGGCGACCAGCCGTGCGGAACGGTGCTCGAACGCCTGGCCGGCCGCGGTTTCAACGGCTCGGTCGTGGTCGAGGTCTCGACCCGCGGGCTCGACCGCGAGCAGCGCGAAGCCGACCTGGCCGAGTCGCTGGCGTTCGCGCGGCTCCATCTCGCCGCACCGGCCGCGCCCGCCGCGCACCTCGGTGCGGTATGACGCCGTGAGGCCGTGCGTCTCACATGTTGCGACAGCGACCCCCGATATCGTGCAGATTTCGTAGGACGCTCGTACTCTTTCGAAGGACGCCTCACCAAGGCGCCCCGAGCCTCGCCTCCGGACCGGGAGACCCACCCGTCCGGGGGCGTTGGTCTTTCCGGGCGCCGACGCGAGGTATTCCCTGGGCAGGGGCGCCGGAGGTGCCGCGTTAGGCTCCAGCCATGCTTCGAACGGCGATCCTCGCGGCGGCCCGCACCCCGACCGTCGAGCGCCTGATTACGAACGCGTCGGTCGCCCGGAGCCTGGTTGCCCGCTACGTCGCCGGTGACGAGGTCGCCGATGCGGTGCGGGTGAGTCAGGAGCTGATCGCGGACGGCCTCGCGGTCACCCTCGACCAACTCGGCGAGGACACCGAGGACGAGGCCGGTGCGGCGGCGACCACGGAGGCCTACTGCGGCCTCCTCGACGCGCTGGCCCACGCCGGTCTCGCGCCGCCGGCCGAGGTGAGCGTGAAGCTTTCGGCCGTGGGCCAGCGCCTCGACCCGAAGCTCGCGACCGAGAACGCGCGGAAGATCTGTCAGGCCGCCGCTGCGGTCGGCACCACCGTGACCCTCGACATGGAGGATCACACCACCACCGACCTCACGCTCGACACGCTGAGCACGCTGCGGGTCGACTACCCGAGCACGGGCGCGGTGCTGCAGGCGTACTTGCGTCGCACCGAGACCGACTGCCGCGAGCTGGCCCACGCCGGCTCCCGGGTGCGGCTGTGCAAGGGCGCCTACGCGGAGCCGGAGTCGGTCGGGTTCGAGAACGCGCTGGACGTCGACCGGTCGTACGTCCGCTGTCTGAACGTGCTGATGGCCGGCGAGGGCTACCCGATGATCGCCACACACGACCCGCGCTTGGTAGCGATCGGCGAGGAGCGGGCCCGCTGGTACGACCGGACCCCGGACACCTTCGAGTTCCAGATGCTCTACGGGGTCCGCTCGGACGAGCAGCGCCGACTCGCACGGGACGGCTACACGGTGCGGATCTACCTGCCGTACGGACGGGACTGGTACCCCTACCTGATGCGCCGCCTCGCGGAGCGTCCGGCGTACGTGGCGCTGTTCGCCCGGTCGCTGGTCTCGAGTCGCTGAACACCTGGAAGGAACCCCTGTGGATTCGTTGGCGCTCTTCGGTGCCGGCAAGCTCGGCGAGGCACTGCTCTCCGGCCTGCGGCGGGCCGGCCGGTCGCCGGAGGAGATCGTCGTCGTCGAGCGCTCCGAGGAGCGGGCGCAGTACTTGCTGGAGCGGTACGACGTGCGGGCCGTCCCAGCGTCCGAGGCGGTCGCCCACGCCCGGACGCTGATCATCGCGGTGAAGCCGCAGGACGTCGGTGGCCTGCTGGACACGCTCGCGCCGCTGGTCGTCCCGGAGCAGCTCGTCGTCTCGGTGGCGGCCGGGATCCCGACGAAGTACTACGAGCAGCGGCTCGCCGAGGGCGTCCCGGTGATCCGGGTGATGCCGAACACGCCGGCGCTCGTCGACGAGGCGATGAGCGTCCTCTCCGCGGGAGCCCATGCGGAGGAGAAGCACCTGGCCGCCGCCGAGGCGTTGCTGCGTCCGGTGGGGAAGGTGCGGCGGCTGCCCGAGTCGCAACAGGACGCCGTCACCGCGCTGTCCGGATCCGGGCCCGCGTACTTCTTCTTCCTGGTCGAGGCGATGATCGACGCGGGGATCCTGCTCGGAATCCCCCGAGAGGTCGCGGCGGACCTGATCGTGCAGAGCGCGCTGGGTGCCGCGACGATGCTGCGGGACAGCGGGCAGCACCCGGTGCAATTGCGGGAGGCGGTCACCTCGCCGGGCGGAACGACGATCGCGGCGATCCGCGAGCTGGAGCGCCACGGCGTCCGCGCCGCCTTGCTCGACGCGATCGAGGCCGCCCGTGACCGCTCCACAGAACTAGGCCACCTTTATTAGAGCGGCCCGTCCAGGTTCGAACAAAGGGCGCGCGCCTGGTGGCGCTTCAACGGCAACTGCTTCATGTGGACGACGGGCAGCGCGGCGTTCTGGTGGGGGCCTCGGCGCGTTGTGGGAGTGACTCATGTGGCCAGTGAGGCCGATCCGGCGGCGGCTGGTGGGCAATCGTGGGGCGGATCGAGCTGTCCGGGACATGACAAAACATGAATCCGGACGGTCTAAAGTGGGCCAAACCCGGGCGAACTCACGAGTATTGTTGCGATCAGCATAGGCAGAGTTGCTGAGGGTATCGCTCGCTCCCACTTGCACCGTTACTCTACTAGGAGCACGTGCGTGACCACCGTGCCGGAGGGGAAGCCGGCACCCGATACGTGCCCGGGTGAGGTGGGTCGTATGGCAATGGCAGGACCGTCGAATCTGTCCGACGTCAGGTTCCTCACCGTCGCTGAAGTGGCGACGTTGATGCGAGTCTCGAAGATGACCGTGTACCGGCTTGTCCATTCTGGAGAGCTGAACGCAGTACGGGTTGGGCGCTCGTTCCGGGTTCCCGAACGCGCTGTGCACGACTATCTTCGCGACGCGTTCACCGACTCCGCTTGAGAGACGGCCTCGACCCGGAGAGGGGCAGTAGCGGCCGGGGAGTCCGCTGCAACCTCCGCTCCGGGTGGGGGAACCTGGCCTGACCGGGCGGCGTAACGCCGTCCACCGAGAAGAGCCGTGCGGTGGGAGTCCCCTCCCACCCACGGCTTCTCTTTGTGGGCGGCCCGGTGAGGACGACGCTGACAGGCGAGCGCGCCTCCTTATGACGGGCCCCCTTATGTCACGGCGTCGGCGCGCTCGACTGTCAGCGCCGCCCTCACCGGGCTCCAGGTCAGAACATTCGCGCCTGGCGGCGCTTGAACAGCGGCCTGGCGGACGCGGGCAGCGGCTTTGCGGGGTATTTCTCGATCGGGTCGCGGGGGCGGGAACTCCGACCTATGCTCACTTTTGGTACGGCGAGCTGCACGCTCGGCGACCCCTGTCAAGAGGGCTCGACCCGGGCGACGGCAGCCCGGGCAGGGCGAGCGGGCCGGCTCGGGATAGGGTGTACTTCCGTCTCACTGTTGTCGTACCAAGAGCATCGAGGAAGTCGTATGGGTTCGGTCATCAAGAAGCGCCGCAAGCGGATGGCGAAGAAGAAGCACCGCAAGCTCCTGAAGCGGACCCGCGTCCAGCGTCGCAACAAGAAGTGAATTCTTTTCGACCGGAGTCAGCTGCGGTCGCTTGACCTGACAGCAGGTCGGAGGTCGAAAAGAATTCATCGGGCCGCACCCGGGGAGGCAGCATGCCGGCAGAAGAAACACCGCCGGGTCTGCCCCGGGTCGTCTTGGTCACCGGCGTCAGCCGGTACTTCGGCGGTCGGCTGGCCGCGCGGCTCGCGGCCGACCCGGGTATCGAGCGGATACTCGGGGTCGACACCGTGGCACCGGACGCGGAGACCGCCGAGCGGATCGGCCGCACGGAATTCGTGCGAGCCGACATCCGCAACCCGTTGATCGCGAAGGTCATCGCCGACGCCGGTGTCGACACCGTCGTCCACATGAGCGTGCTCGCGACCCCGGCCGGCCTCGGCGGGCGGGCGTCGATGAAAGAGCTCAACGTGATCGGCACCATGCAGCTCCTGGCTGCGTGCCAGAAGGCGCCGACCGTCCGGAAGCTCGTCGTGCGGTCGTCGACGGCCGTCTACGGTGCGTCGCCGCGCGATCCGGCGGTGTTCACCGAGAACATCCAGGCCAAGCAGAGCCCGCCGAGCGGCTACGCCAAAGACGCCACCGAGGTCGAAGGGTACGTCCGGGGATTCACCCGACGACGTCCGGACGTCATCGTCACGACGCTGCGGTTGGCGAACATGCTCAGCCCGCGGATCGACACACCGCTGGCGCGGTACTTCGCGCTGCCGGTGGTGCCGACCGTGCTCGGCTACGACGCCCGGCTCCAGTTCCTGCACGTGGAGGACGGTCTGGACGCGCTCTGCCGGGCCGTGCTGGAGGACCACCCCGGCACCTACAACGTCGCCGGGCCGGGATCGCTGCTGCTCTCGCAGGCCATCCGCCGGGCCGGACGCGTTCCGGTGCCGGTGCCGTCGATCACCGCCCCGTACCTGGGCCTGGTCGTCCGGCAGGCGGGCTCGATCGATTTCTCCCCCGAACAGACCCGGCTGCTCACCTACGGCCGGGTCGTCGACATCTCCCGGCTCCAGCAGGAGTTCGGCCTGACCCCGGCCTACACGACCGCGGCGGCGTTCGACGACTTCGTCCGGGGCAGCGACCTCGCCTCCGTGCTGTCCGCCGAAAACCTGAGCGCGGTCGAACGGGCGCTGAAGAGCCGCTGGTCGGTCGCGCGGCGCCTGGTGGAGTCGGTCCGCGCGGGCGCCCCCCGCCCCTGACGAGTGTCCGGCCACCCCCACGTCCCGAGCTTTCGGTCCCCATCACCCGACGTATGGCCCCCGACCCTGGTGGAACCCCGGTAGGGCGAGACCCCCGGTTGGCAAGGAGTGCCGCAGATGCCCGACGCCCAGATCATCCCCTTCGACGGCGGTGCGTCCCGTGCTCAGCGCACCGAACAGCAGGCGCCGGTCGACACGGAGGAGACCGCAGCTGCCGACCCGACCCTCCCCGCCGAACCGGTGGTGACGACGGACGAGGGCGTCACCGCCGACGCGGACTCCGACCAGCTGGCCGCGGGGGAGACCGTCACCGTCGAGACGACCGAGGACGCTTCCGGGACCGCGAACGCCCCCGCGCAGCGCCGGCGCACCACCGCAGGAGCCGGACGCGGCACGGCAGGCAAGGGTCGAGGCACGGCGCCCAGCCGCAGTACGTCCACCAAGGGCCGTAGCGCCGCCGCCAAGGGCACGGGCACCGCAGCCACGAGCCCCGATGCGCCGGCCAAGGGGCGGAGCAAGGGTGCGACCGGTTCCCGCACCGCCGCTGCGAAGGACGGCACCACGGCCACCGGCCGGGGCAGCGCCACCACGTCCGCGGGGAACGGCCGGGCCGCGAGTAGCCGGTCGAGGCGCCCCGCGGAGGACGGTGGTGCGCGTGGCCGCCGTTCGGCCGCTGCCCGGGCGTCCACCGAAAAAGTGAGCACGGCCGGGAAGGCCGCCTCCGAGCCGGCACCGAGCACGGCCGGCGGCAGCACCGGTGAGCCGGACGTCTGGGACCGGCGGGTCGCCGGGGCGCTCGCCTTCCTCCGCCGGCGGCTGACCGGCGAGTACGAGACCGACGAATTCGGGTTCGACCCCGAGTTCGCGTCCTCGGTGCTGGCACCGGCGCTGCGCCCGATCTACGAGAAGTGGTTCCGGGTGGAGATCTCAGGGCTGGAGCACGTCAGCGACACCGGCGGCGCGCTCGTGGTGGCCAACCACTCCGGGACGATCCCGGTGGACGCGACGATGCTGCAGCTCGGTCTCCTCGACCACCACCCGGCGCAGCGGAACCTGCGGCTGCTCGGCGCGGACCTCGTGTTCCAGATGCCGTTCGTCGGTGAGCTGGCGCGGAAGTCCGGGAGCACGCTGGCGTGCCAGCCGGACGCCGAGCGGCTGCTCTCCGGCGGCGAGTTGGTCGGCGTCTTCCCGGAGGGTTTCAAGGGCGTCGGGAAGCCGTTCAGCGAGCGGTACAAGCTGCAGCGCTTCGGGCGGGGTGGCTTCGTGTCGGCGGCGCTGGCCACGAAGGCCCCGATCATTCCGTGCGCGATCGTCGGCGCGGAGGAGATCTATCCGAAGATCGGGGACGCGAAGGTCATCGCGCGGATGTTCGGGCTGCCGTACTTCCCGCTGACCCCGACGTTCCCCTGGCTGGGGCCGCTGGGCGTGGTGCCGCTGCCGTCGAAGTGGTACATCGAGTTCGGCGAGCCGATCGAAACGTCGGACCTGGCGTCCGGAGCCGACGACCCGATGCAGGTGTTCAACCTGACCGATCAGGTGCGGGAGACGATCCAGCAGATGCTCTTCCAGCTGCTGATGCGGCGGCGCAGCGTCTTCGGCTGAGTTAGGGAGTGCCCAAGCCGGGTAACCGTCCGGCATGACGGACAACCGATACGCGCAGGGTGAAGGACCGGCCGCCGGAGGCTCGGAGCCGGCTGGCGAGGTCACTCAGGAGGACATCCAGGCCGCGATGGCGACCTACTCCGGTGACGGGCAGAACGACGACGCCACCGGCGGCGACGCCCTGGCCGAAATCTGGAAGGACCGCGGCGCCGACCGCCCCGACGACGCCCCGGACGACACCCGCCCCACCCCCGACACCGCCGAGCAGGGCCGCGTCGGGCTTTGAGCCCCGAGCGGTGCACACTTTTGGCCGCTATCGAGGCGAAAAGTGTGCACCGCCCACTCAGGCAATCTTGCGGCGGACGGCCAACGTGCCGGCGACGCCGCCGGCTATGACGCCGGCGGCGGCTACGGCCGGGGCACCGACCTTGGCGGCCTTGCGAGCCGTGCGGTAGTCGCGGACCTGCCAACCGCGCTCCCGGGCCTCCCGGCGGAGCGCCGAGTCCGGGTTGATCGCGACTCCGGTGCCGACCGTGCTGAGCATCGGGACGTCGTTGACCGAGTCGCTGTAGGCGGTGCAGCGGGTCAGGTCCAGGCCCTCGCGACGGGCCAGCGAGAGCACCGCCTCCGCCTTCGCCGGGCCGTGCAGCGGCTCGCCGACCAGCCGGCCGGTGTACTTCCCGTCGACGATCTCGGACACGGTGCCGAGCGCACCGGTGAGCCCGAGCCGGTGGGCGATGATGCTGGCCAGCTCCACCGGCGTCGCGGTGACCAGCCAGACGCGCTGACCGGCGTCGAGGTGCATCTGGGCCAGCGCGCGGGTGCCGGACCAGATCCGCTTGGACATCACCTCGTCGTAGATCTCCTCGGCGTGGCCGACGATCTCGGTGACCTCTCGGCCGGCGACGAACGCGAGCGCGGCCTGGCGGGCCGTCACCATGTTGGCGGTGTCCTCGACGCCGGACATCCGGAACTTCATCTGCTGCATCGCGAAGCCGAACAGGTCCCGGCTGCTGAAGTACTTCCGCGCGGCGAGGCCACGGGCGAAGTGGTAGATCGACGCGCCCATCATCATCGTGTTGTCGACGTCGAAGAACGCGGCGGCGCCGAGGTCCGGCGTCACCCTGGACGGCGCCTCCACCTCCGCAGCAGCCGCACTCGCGGCCCCGGCGACCACTGCCCGGGCGTCGCCGCGGATCCGGCCGCGTCGGTTAGTGAGCGTGATCACGCGCTACCTCCGAAACACTGACGTGCAGAAACGCGCCTGTAGACCCCCGGGGCGCGTGCGGGGCGGCCGGCCTCAAGTGTACGGGCGGCCGTCTGTGCGCCTCTGTGCCCGTCGGGGCAACAGGACGTGAGGCGTGCGCGCCCCCGGAGTGAACGCTCGGGGCGGAGGTTTCTAGTCCCTGCCGGTTTGCCCGACGCTACTGGTGAGGGCGCTTCCGACGACGCTGTCGATGGTGTTGTCGGCCGAGCCGACGAGCGGATCGATCGGTGATCCGGTGGTCGGCGAGGGGAGGACGGAACCGGACTGCGGAACCAGGTTTTCCACGGCGCTCGACGGGTTGATCTCCCAGCCATCGTCCGGGACGGCTGCGGACGACTTCCGCCCGGAGACTCCGGGGGAGCTCTGGCCGGTGCTGGCCGCGCTGCCAGCGGGGTCTTTGCTCGGTGCGTCGGACGTGCGGTCCGACTCTTCCGGACGCGGACGCACGGTCCACGTCGCTTCCGGTGGTGCGGGCTCGTCCGAGGGTAGCGGGGATTGTTCGGCTGCGGACCCGGCACAGGGCTGTGCGATCGGTCCCAGCTCGTCGCTGGTCAATGGGCCGGTGCAGTGCAGTACGCCGCGCAGGTCGGACGACCGGGCCCCGATCTGCTCGAGCAGCGCGAGGGAGGCACGGATCCGGCGGACGGCCGCCGGCGGTGAGGCCGGACCCCTCTCCAGACGGGTGAGCCCGCGGCGCTGCGACACCGTGAACTCGTCCACCAGGTCGAGCGGAGCGGGGTGGTGCTGGGTGGCTGCCGCGGTCCCGAGGTCGGCCATGCCGAGGCGGCTGTCGCTGTCCATGTCGTCGAGCAGCCGGTCGAGCTGGGTGGGGTCGCTGGTCGCCGCCCCGGCCTCGGACAGCCGGTTGCGGGCGAACCCGAGGTGGAGCTGACCACGGGCGACGGCGGAGCGGGCCAGCGTGAGCTGCGCGGCCTCACGGCTCCGTTTGACGCCGTAGAGCGCGTCGCCGGGGTTGGCACCACCGCTGGCGAAGCCGACACCGGAGAGCGCGACCAGGCCGGCCAGCGTTCCGCTCGCCACCGTGACCCGGCGGGGTATCCGGCGGCGGACCGCCGGGAACGGACGGGCACCGGGCTCGACGTCCACCGAGGGCGGCGGCCGGAAGCCGGGTTCGGCGTTGATGCCGTGCACCGAGGCGACCGCGATGAGCCGCTGCCGGAGCCGGTCGCGGAACTCGTCGTCGGCTTGTACCTGTGAACCGGCGCTTCCCAGGCGTTCGGCGAGCAGCACCAGGTCGGCGACCTCGTCCGACCCGCGATCCGCCGGAGCGCGGTGGACGCCGACCACGTGCGACGGCGCCGCGTGCTGCCCCGCCGCGTGCTGGCCGATATGTCGCGAGCGACCGGGGTGGTCGATCGTCCGACGCTCACCGGCGGCGCGATCGGTGGTCCGCTCGGCGTGGCGGTGCTCGGCACCACGGCGGGCCGACACTCTCGCGTTGAAGTCTCGCGCTCGTCGGCGTTCCGCTGGGCTCAGCATCACCGTGGGCACCTCCTCTCCGCCCCCCACGTCCCGGCCGTTCGCTGCCGGTGCCGAGGAGACCATCGCCTCGGCAACCCGGATAACGCGCCGCGCCGCCTCGGGGTTACGGGGGCGAGTCGGTTCGCAAGCGTCACGGAGTGAATCCCTCCGGGAGCAAGCGGCCGAGTGTCCGTACCGCCCGGTACTGGAGTGCCTTGATCGCGCCGTCGTTCTTGCCCATGATCTGCGCCGTCTCGGTGACCGAGAGGCCTTGGAGGAACCGGAGCGTGATGCACTCCTGTTGCTCGGGGTTGAGGCGGCGAACGGCGTCCAGCAGCGTCGCGTTGTCCAGTCGGGTGAGTACCTCGGCCTCCGGCCGGCCTTCCGGACCGGTGTCGGCGTCGTCGGCGTCGAGCATGTCGGCGGTGGTCACCTCGAGGCGGGCCCGCGCCGACTTGTAGTGGTCGGCGATCAGGTTGCGCGCGATGGTGACCAGCCACGCGCCGAGGTCCCGGCCCTGCCAGGTGACGCTGCCGATCCGCCGTAGCGCGCGGAGCCAGACCTCGCTGGTCAGGTCCTCGGCGACGGTGCGCGACCCGATCCGGTACGAGATGTACCGGTAGACGGTGTCGAAGTACCGGTCGTAGATCCGTGCGAACGCCTGGGTGTCGCCGGCTTGCGCCAGCCGCACGAGGTCCCAGACGTCCTCGTCGTCGGCGACCGCTGGACCGGGCGCGGAGCCGCGGCGACCCCTGGTCGGGCCGGGAACGCGGTAGCCGGGTGGTTCGTCGCTGTACGAGCCATGCTGGCCGGGGTCTTCCGGACCCTGGCCTGGTGGTCCACCCGGCGGCCCACCCGGTGGTCCACCCGGACCGGCTCCGCCGGACGGGCGTCCGACGACCACGGTGCTGCCGGTCTCCGAATCCACCGGTCGGCGCGGCGACGGGTTGCGCAGTGCACGCGAGGACGGACGGCCCGGCCGCGGGTCGGCGCGGTGCGGTTCGGACGGCGTTGCGGTCGAGCCACCGCTGCCGCCGTTTCCGCTGCCGTCGACGCCCGGCTGGGCAGGCAGCACCGGACCGGTCGGCGAACCGCCGCTGCCCGGGGTCGGAGCTGTCGGACCCGGTACAGCGGGCAGCGTCGGCAGGGGCAGTGCCGCGGTCGGCGTGCTGTCTGCGTCCAGGCCGCCGCCCCCGGCGTCGGTCCGGGTCACGTGCATGGCAGCGCGGGCCCAGGGCACACGGACCGGTTCCCGTCGGCCGGTTAGGCAGCGCATACCACCCCCCAGGCTGCCGCCGAGGCCGAGGCCCAACCCGCCCAGGCCGGTACGGCTGCGGAGGCCGGTCCGTGCCCGAAGGTCGGCGAGCGCGCTCCGGAGATCGGAGAGGTCGAGTTCCAGCTCGATGCCGCCCGGCAACGCGCCGTACCCCGCCATCCCGCCGATCATGCTCGTCCCCCCATGTGGCCCGCCGCGCCCGCCGGGGAGGCCGTGAGCGACGGCCTCGGCCGAGCGGTCACCAGCGGTGCCCCGGAAGTGGCGAGCCCGCCGGCCGGACGACGTCCGGACGGACCGACTACAGCATGTACTTGACCGATAACGCAGAGATCATACTTTCCCCAAGGCTCTCGCCGCGTCGGGGACGCACACACCACGACATTTCTTCCATTCCGGCCCCCTTGTCGTGCACTGCGGCACATCCTGGCACTGCCGTGCCACTCAGAGTTGAAAAACCTAGTCACCGCCCCCGTACGGGGGGCAGCGCCACGCGTGGAGTTCTGCGATTGGCCCCCGAACGCCCCTCGGCGCTCGGAGACCTGAGCACTCGCTGCCCTGTGGTGACGGACGCTGCCGCGGGCGCGCGTGGCAGACTTCGAGGCCTCGGGCCGGCGGCCGGTCCATCGTGGATGACCGGAGGCGGGAATGGCGGCGACCGACCACACCGTGACGCTGCTGACTCGCGTCGGATGCCATCTCTGCGACGACGCCAAGGGTGTGCTGGCGCGGATCGCGTCCGACACCGGTGTGGAGTGGAGCGAGGTCGACGTCGACGCCGATCCCGAGCTGGCCTACGAATACGGCGATCGGGTGCCGGTCGTCCTGCTCGACAACGAAGAGCACGGCTTCTGGCGGGTCGAGGAGGCCCGGCTCCGCCGCGATCTCGAGCGCTGAATCGAGGCGACCTCGCCGGTGACCGGCTGAGTGGGACGATCGGTCGAGCGTCGAACTAGCGTTCTGTGATCTTCTCGACACTCGCGGTGCTTGTGGCGCTCGTCACCGAGCCTCTGGCCTGCGGCGTCGACTTTGTGCAGGCGTTCACAAGCGGCTACGGTGAGGACAAGCGCTGTTCCCGTGCCGGGTGCAGGTACAGCGGTCGGGGTACGCCACACGTCCCTGGCCGTAGACCTTCGGAACCACCTCCCGGCGTGCCGATCACGCGTACCACAGTCGGCGTCCGCACCGTCGAGGAGACCGATGTCCGGAGATCGTCCGCGCATCCGCGCCGCGGGTCGTGCCCGCGGTGTGCCCGAAGCGACGGTCGCCCGGCTCCCGGTCTATCTGCGGGCGTTGCACGCGCTCGCCGACGCCGGGCACAACACCGTGTCGTCCGAAGAGCTGGCGGTCGCGGCCGGGGTGAACTCGGCGAAACTACGCAAAGACCTCTCTCATCTCGGCTCCTACGGCACCCGCGGGGTCGGTTACGAGGTCGCTCTCCTGGTCGACCAGATCTCCCGTGCGCTCGGACTCACCCAGCGATGGGCCGTCGTCCTGGTGGGGGTCGGAAACCTCGGTCACGCGCTGGCCGGGTACGCCGGATTCGCCTCGCGCGGCTTCCGGATCGCGGCGCTTTTCGACGCGGACACCGAGCGGGTCGGTGAATGCATCGCGGGCCTCGACGTCCGGCACATCGACGACCTGGACCGGGTCGTCGCCGAGGAGCAGGTCTCGATCGGCGTGATCTCCACGCCTGCCGACGCCGCCCAGGAGGTCGCCGACCGCCTGGTCGAGGCCGGGGTCACCAGCATCCTGAACTTCGCGCCCTGCGTGCTGCAGGTCCCCGACGGCGTGGACGTGCGCAAGGTCGATCTCGCTCTGGAGCTGCAGATCCTGTCCTTCCACGAGCAGCGGAAGGCGGACGACGCCGGGAGTGCCTCCGGTGTGAACGGCAGCATGAAGTCCGCCGCAGCGGGCACCGTCACGCCACTGCCGACTCCCCGAGTCGACGCCCGGGAGGTCGTCGGTCGATGAACTCTTTTCAACCTCACGTGCCCCCGCGGGGTGAACGTCGTCCGCAAGGGTCGGTCGAAAAGAATTCAGTGAGCGTGTACCGAACCGGGAGCCCCGAGCGGAGCGTGCACCAGGCATGAGCGTTGTCGTCGTCGGTCTCAACCACCGCACCGCGCCGGTGCGCCTGCTCGAGCGGGCGTCGGTGCCGCCCGCCGAGCTCGGCAGTGTCCTGGCCGAGTTGATCAGCGGTGCGCACGTCGCGGAGGCGGTAGTGCTCTCCACCTGTAACCGGGTGGAGGTGTACGCCGCGGTCAACACGTTCCACGGCGCGCTGCACGAGATCGGCCAGGTGCTCTCGACCCGTACCGGCGTCCACATCGCCGAGCTCGCCGACCACCTCTACGTCCACTACGCAGACGCCGCCGTCCGGCACATCTTCACGGTCGTGTCCGGGCTGGACTCGCTGGTCGTCGGTGAGCCACAGATCCTCGGGCAGCTCCGCGACGCCTACAACGCGGCGGACAGCCACGGTGCGCCGGGCCGGATGCTGCACGAGGTGATGCAGCAGGCCCTGCGGGTGGGCAAGCGCGTCCACACCGACACCGACATCGACCACGCCGGCCAGTCGGTGGTGACCGCCGCCCTGCGGCTGGGCGCCGAGCGGGTCGGCTCCCTGTCCGGCCGTCGCGCCCTGGTCGTCGGCGCCGGTTCCCTCGGGGCGCTCGCCGCGGCCACGCTCCGCCGCGACGGCATCGGCGCGATCACCGTCCTCAACCGCACCCCGGAGACCGCCCACCGGGTCGCCGCCGGCGTCGGCGGGCGGGGTGGCGACCTCTCCGAGATCCGGGCCGCGCTCGCCGAGGCGGACGTCGTCGTGACCGCCACCGGCGCGACCGAGGCCGTGCTCACCTACCAGGACGTCTCCGCCGCGATCGAGGAACGTGGGCCGGACGCGCCCGACCTGGCCATCCTCGACCTGGCGGTGCCGCGCGACACCGAGCGGGCGGTCGACACGCTGCCGGGCGTCGTCGTGCTGGACATCGAGGCGCTCGCTGCCGCGCTGGCCCACGAGCCCGCGTCGGCCTCGGTCGGCGCCGCGACGTCGATCGTGGAGAGCGAGGTCGAGGCGTTCGCCGCGTGGCAGCGGTCGACCGAGGTGGCGCCGACGGTCGTGGCCCTGCGCGCCCGGGCCGACCAGGTCGTGGCCGGGGAACTCGAGCGGCTGCACACCCGGCTGCCCGACCTCGACGACGCGTCCCGCCGCGAGGTGGAGAAGACCGTCCGCCGGGTCGTCTCGACGCTTCTGCACACGCCGACGGTGCGGATGAAAGAGCTGGCTACGGCGCCTGGCGGAGACCGCTACGCTGCGGCGGTCCGGGAACTGTTCCTGCTCGATGGCCACGCCCGCCCGGCGGCGGCCGTCACGGTGGAGCCGGTCGGCCCGGAGAGCGTCGTCGACGGCAACCCCTGGATCGTCAGGGACAGCCCGGTAACCGAGAACGGAGTGCACCGATGAGCCGGCCGCTGCGGTTGGGCACGCGGGCGTCCGCGCTCGCCCTGGCCCAGTCCGGCCACGTCGCCGCCGCGCTCACCGCCGCCACCGGCCGTGAGGTCGAGCTGGTGCACATCAGCACCGAGGGCGACCGCGACCGCACGACGCCGCTGACCCAGATCGGCGGCACCGGCGTGTTCGTGTCCGCGCTGCGGGACGCGTTGCTCGCCGACGAGATCGACTTCGCGGTCCACTCGTACAAGGACCTGCCGACCGCCGCCGCCGAAGGGCTGACGATCGCCGCGGTACCGGTCCGCGAGGACACTCGGGACGCGCTGATCGCCCGCGACGGCCTGACGCTGGAGAAGCTGCCGGCCGGCGCCCGGATCGGAACCGGCGCGCCGCGCCGGATCGCCCAGCTGCTCGCCGCGCGTCCGGACGTGGTCTGCGTGCCGATCCGCGGCAACGTCGACACCCGGCTCGGCAAGGTCAGCAGCGGTGAACTCGACGCGGTCGTGCTGGCCGTGGCCGGGCTCACCAGGCTCGGCCGGTCCGCCGAGATCACCGAGGCCCTGGACCCCGACGTCGTGGTGCCCGCGCCGGCTCAGGGTGCGCTCGCGGTCGAGTGCCGGTCCGCCGACACCGCGCTGGTGACGCTGCTCGGCGCGCTGGAGTCACCCAGCGCACGGGCCGAGGTCCTGGCGGAACGAGCCCTGCTGTCCACGCTCGAGGCCGGATGCAGTGCCCCGGTCGCCGCCTGGGCCACCGCACGCAACACCGATTTGACCTTGCGAGCCCGGGTCGCGTCGCTGGACGGTTCCACCGTGCTGACCGACGCGCGGACGATCTCGTACGACAGTTTGCACACCGACGCCGAAACGGTCGGTCGGCAGCTCGCTGCTGACCTTCTCGCTGCCGGCGCCGACACCCTGATGGGGAGAACCGCATGACCCGTCGCTCCACGACTGGCCGGATCACGTTCGTCGGGGCAGGCCCCGGCGACCCGGGTCTGTTGACCCGGCGTGCGCTCGATGCCGTCGCTGACGCCGACCACATCCTGCACGACCGGTCTCTTCCGGCCACCCTGCTGGCCGCGGTGGTCGCCGGGGCGCCCGCCGAGGTGGAGGTGAGTGTCGCCGAGGGTGCGGCGGGTGACGTCGCGAAAGTGCTGCTGTCCGGAGCCCGCTCCGGCCGCACGGTGGCCCGCCTGGTCGCCGGCGACCCGCTGACCGCGGAGTCGATCGTCCGCGAGGTGCAGGCGGTCGCCCGGACCTCGATCCCGTTCGAGGTCGTTCCGGGCGTTCCGCTCGCCGAGGGCGTCACCGGCTACGCCGGCGCGCCGACCGGCGGCCTGCGCACGACGGTCGAGGTGCGGGACGTCACCGCGCTCGACTTCGACGCGATGGTCGCGGTCCCCGGCTCGCTGACGCTGACGCTGGACGCGGGTGACCTGCCCGCCGTCCGGGACGGGCTGCTCGCGGCCGGGATGAGCGGTCAGGCGACCGTGCTGGTGACCGGCGACGGCACCACCGACACCCAGTCGACCTCGGTCTCCACGCTGGACGGCATCGTCGACGCCGCGATCGGCCTCTACGGCACGCTGGTGGTCTCCATCGGCGCCGGCGTCGGTCTGCGGGACAAGCTCTCCTGGTGGGAGTCGCGGCCGCTCTACGGCTGGAAGGTCCTGGTGCCCCGCACCAAGGAGCAGGCCGGTGCGATGAGCGCGCAGCTCCGTGGCTGGGGTGCGATCCCGGAGGAGGTGCCGACGATCGCCGTCGAGCCGCCCCGGACCCCGGCGCAGATGGAACGGGCGATCAAGGGCCTGGTCACCGGCCGGTACGAGTGGGTCATCTTCACCTCGACCAACGCGGTGAAGGCGGTCTGGGAGAAGTTCGCCGAGTTCGGTCTGGACGCTCGCGCGTTCGCCGGCGTCAAGATCGCCTGCGTCGGCGACGCCACCGCGGCGGCCGTGGAGGCGTTCGGCGTCCGGGCGGAGCTGCTGCCGAGTGGTGAGCAGTCGAGCGACGGTCTGCTCGCCGACTTCCCGCCGTACGACGAGGTCCTTGACCCGATCGACCGGATCCTGCTGCCGCGGGCCGACATCGCGACCGAGACGCTCGCCGCCGGTCTGATCGAGCGCGGGTGGGAGGTCGACGACGTCACCGCCTACCGCACCGTCCGGGCCGCTCCGCCGCCGGCGCCGATCCGCGACGCGATCAAGTCCGGGGGCTTCGACGCGGTGCTGTTCACCTCGTCGTCCACGGTCCGGAACCTGGTCGGCATCGCCGGTAAGCCGCACGCACGCACGGTCGTCGCCTGCATCGGGCCGAAGACCGCGGACACCGCTCGCGAGCTCGGCCTCCGTGTCGACGTGCAGCCGGAGACCGCGAACGTGCCGTCGCTGGTGGAGGCATTGGCCGAGTACGCGCTCGAGCTCCGCGAGAAGCTCGCGTCGCTGCCGGCCAAGCCGCGGCGTGGCGCGAAGGCCCAGGGCCCGACCGCTGGGCGGCTCGCGCGTTGACCGTTCTCGCCTGACCGGTTCAGGTGACGCACCAAACGTCACCTGAACCAGCAAACACGGGGTCGCGTCCTGCATTGTGGGAGTGACAGTGGACGCGGCCGGAGAGGGAGACCGATGAGCGGAACGTTGCGGCGAACCACTGCGGGTGCGCCGTCGCTGGAGAAGCTCTGCCCCGGGATGGTGCCGGGTAGCGGCGGCGGTGGCGGCGGGTTCCCGAGCGTCCGCCCGCGGCGGCTGCGGCAGAGCCCGGCCATGCGTCGGCTGGTCTCCGAGATCCGGCTGCACCCCGCCGACCTGGTCCTTCCGATGTTCGTCAAGGAAGGGCTGGACGAGGCACGACCGATCGCGTCGCTGCCGGGCGTCGTCCAGCACTCGCGGGATTCGCTGCGCAAGGCCGCTGCCGAGGCCGTCGAGGCGGGTATCGGTGGGCTGATGCTGTTCGGCGTCCCGACCGAGCGCGACCACTGCGGGACGACCGACGAAGTCCTGAACACCGCGATCGCCGACGTGATCGCCGAGGTCGGCAGCGACACGGTCGTGATGAGCGACCTCTGCTTGGACGAGTTCACCGATCACGGTCACTGTGGTGTCCTGGCCGCCGACGGCACGGTCGACAACGACGCCACGCTGCTGCGGTACGCCGAGATGGCGGTCGCCCAGGCCGATGCCGGAGCGCACGTGCTCGGGCTGTCCGGGATGATGGACGGGCAGGTCGGCGTGGTGCGGGCCGCCCTCGACGCGGCCGGCCACACGAACGCCGTCATCCTCGCCTACGCGGCGAAGTTCGCGTCCGGGTTCTACGGGCCGTTCCGGGACGCGGTGGAGTCGCAGCTCCAGGGCGACCGGAAGACCTACCAGCAGGACCCGGCGAACGCGGCCGAGGCGCTGCGCGAGGTGGCGCTCGACGTCGCCGAGGGTGCCGACATCATCATGGTGAAGCCGGCCCTGCCCTACCTCGACGTGCTGCGCCAGGTCGCCGACGCGGTGGACGTGCCGGTCGCGGCGTACCAGGTCTCCGGCGAGTACGCGATGGTCGAGGCGGCAGCGGCGAACGGGTGGATCAACCGCGAGCAGGTCATGCTCGAAACCCTGCTCGGCGCCCGCCGCGCCGGCGCCGACTTCGTCCTCACCTACTGGGCCACCGAGGCGGCCGGTCTTCTCGACTGAGGGTCAGCGGGGGGAGCCGGCGAGGCGTTTGGTGAGGAACGCTAGTACCGGGAAGACGAAGAGGAAGCCCCAGCCGAGCGTCGCGACCGCCCAGAGCAGGGACGCGAAGCCGGTCGCCAGGTAGCGGCAGACCAGGAACACCGCGACCAGCGTCCCGAGCCAACCGGCCGCGGTCTTGGCGGTCATCATCCAGGTCGTCGTGCCACCACGCCGGATCAGCGCGACGCAGGCCAGCAGCGCCAGCGGTACCGCGGCGAGGCGGCTCGCCACCGTGGCGGCGTCCGCGCCGTCGGCGGTGACCCAGCCGGTGACCGGATCGGGCATCCAGTCGGTCTGCTCGCGGATCGTCGTGCTCGCCTCGAACGCGCCGGCGAGCCAGGAGGGCGCGGTCAGCGCTCCGTCGACCAGCAGTTGCCGGACGAACGGCGCCTGCGCCACGGCGTCGAGCAGGCCCAGCACGATCAGGATCAGCAGTCCGCGGCTCCAGGCACGGCGTCCGGACGCCGTGCCGATCGGCGGGCACTGGAGGCGCTGCCACGGCAGCTGGCGCGGCCTGCGCAGCGGCGCGGCGGCGGCACGGCTGTCCGGGGTGCCCGGCGGTAGCGGGCCGCGCTGCTGCGGCGCGACCCCGTGAGGCGGCCGGACGCCGTTCCGCGGGGCAGCGCCGGGTGGCCGGCCGTTGAGCGAGGCACCGCCGGGCGGCGGGACAGCGGGCGGCGGCTGGGTCGGGGGTGGGGCGGCGGTCGCGGCTCGGAGGCGGGCAGCGGCGCCCTGCAGGCGGGCCGCGCCCTCCTTCAGCTTGGCCGCCACCTGGGCCGGCGGAGCCATCTGGGCCGGCGGAGCGGCGGTGCCCGCCTTCGCGGTGCCCGCAGCGGCGGCAGTGGTCGCGGCGGCGGCGCCCGCGGCGGCTGGAGCGGCGGCGGTCGGCCGGGCGGCGATCGGGGAGGACGATCCCACGCGGCCGGCGCGCACCTCGATCGGGGCGCCCCCGGAACGGCGTGAGAACCGGTCGGCGAGGTACGCGACCAAGTCCAGCGGCTCGTCGTCCGCCGCGGCGTGCGCACCAGGAGGCGGGGCGTCGGCGCTCGTGAACGGCCGCGTCGGCGCGGGTCGGTGCCGAATCGCGGCACCGACCTCGGAGGGGAGCCAGCTGTCCTGGTCGGCGAACGAGCCGACGTGGCGGACGATCCAGTCCAGCGAGGGCCGCTCAGTGGGCTCCTTCGCCAGGCAGCTCCCGATCAACTCGGCGAGGCCGGTGGGCAGCCCGGACAGGTCGGGCGGTGCGGTCGCCACCCGGTTCGCCACCGCGAACGACTGCCCCGCCCCGAACGGCGCGACGCCCGTCGCCGCGTGCGCCAGCACCGCACCCAGCGAGAACACGTCGCTGCTCGGCGCGAGCGGGGTACCCGCGAGGTGCTCCGGCGACATGTAGCCGGGCGTCCCGAGCAGCGGGCCGTCCCCCGTGAGGTCGATGCCCTCGACCACCTTGGCGATCCCGAAGTCGATGACCCGGGGCCCGTTCTCGGACAGCAACACGTTCGACGGCTTCAGATCGCGGTGGACGACCCCGGCGGCGTGAATGACCTGCAGCGCCTCGGCCAGACCGGCGGCCAGGGCCCGGACCGTGTCCTCCGGCAGCGCGCCGTGCTCGTTCAGCACCTGGGCGAGGGACTGGCCACGGATGTACTCGGTCGCGAGCCAGGGCGGATCACCGTCCGGGTCGGCGTCGAGCATCGCGGCGGTGAACGGTCCACCGACCCGTTGGGCCAGCGCCACCTCACGGCGGAAGCGGGTCCGGAAGTCGGGGTTGAGCGCGAGATGCCCGTGCACGGCCTTGACCGCGACCAGGCGTCCGCCCGGCGACCGGCCCAGGTACACCGTGCCCATGCCGCCGGTTCCGAGCACACCGACCAGCCGGTAGTGCCCCAGCTGTCCTACCGTCGGCGCAGTCACTGACCCGCGGCTCCTTCCCCGTTCGCCCGGGGCCCGGCACTTCCTGCGTGCCCGGCGCTCCGCGTCGAGGCCGTCCCCGGATCCCGGTGTCGGAATCGCGGTGCCCGGGCCCCGGCGACCATCGTTACTGGTCGAGTCAACCGGTGCCAGGCCGTGGCCGCTTCGTTACGAGGTCCGGCCGTAGGAGTCGGCGACCTGGTAGACCCGTTCGACGTACGCGGGGACGCGGTTGTAGCTGAACACGGCGGACGACCAGCCGGCGCCGGTGGCGAGATTCTGATCACCGGCGCAGAGGTAGTAGCCGGCCGCGAGCGCGGCGTCGTCGATGTCGTAGGGGTCTGCACGGTTGTTGCCGTCGGCGTCCACCGCCCAGGCCCGCCAGGTGGTCGGGAGGAACTGCATCGGACCGATCGCGCGGTCGTAGGTGCGATCGCCGTCGAGCGTGCCCCCGTCGGTGTCCCGGATGAGTTCGACGCCGACGCCGCCGGCCAACGGAACGCCGATGATCGGGCGGCTGGTGGTGCCGTCCGGCCGGAGCGTGGCACCGCCGTAGCGTCCGTGATTGGACTCGACGGCGCCGATGCCGGCGAGCAGCGTCCAGGAGAGCCGGCAGCGGGGCTTCGCGGTGGCGAGTACCGCTTCGGCGTAGCCGTAGGCCTGGAGCGCGACCGCTGGGATCCCGAGCTGTCGGAGTGCGCCGGCCCAGGACGCGAGCCGGTCGGCTGGGCGGCCGGCGGTCTCCTCGGGGCGGGCGGCGTTCAGCGGCGCGCTGGCAGCGCTCTCCGAGGGCGGCGGCGGTGTGGTGGCGGCGAGGCTCGGCGGCGCGGCGGTCGGGGCGGCGGGTGGGGACTCCAGCGGGGGTGGAGCGGTGAGCGGTGGTTCGGGTTCCGGGCGGCTCCAGCTCCACACGACCCAGCCGGCGCTAGCGAGGCAGAGAACGAACGCGGTTGCCCCCGCGACCGGGGCCCAGTAGCGGCGGATCCAGTACCGGCGTGCGGCCGGGTGGGTGGGCTCCCCGAGGGTCTCCTGGACGCCCGCCTCCGTCTGCGCAGGCGGGAGCTCGGTGGCGGGCGAGGAGGCGTCGGGCGGTGGCTCCGAGGCCTGCTGGACGCGCGCCCCGGTCCGTGCGGCCCAGGCTTCGGCGTGGTGGGTCCACGCGACGGCGGTCTGTCGCCACGGCTCGACGGGCGGTGGCGGCGCCCCGCTCACGGGCGGACCAGCCGCTTCTTCGCCCTCGAACTCAGCCGTCCGGTTAGCCCCGTCTTCGCTATCTTTGCCCGTTTCGCTGCGCACGGTCCCAGGGTGCCGCTTCCGACCGGTGTGTGCACGCTTGCCGAGCAGGTAGTTCAACTCATGTGCGCAGGTCGGAGCAGGAGTCATGATGTGCGCATGACCAGCCCGAGACCCGAGCAGGGGTCCGCCTCCGCCGCAACGCACGCCGCCATGCGAGCCGCCCTCGCTGACCTCGTGCGTGACGGCGTCCTCGCGCCCGGCCAGGCCGACGCGGTGGCACACCGTCTCGGTCCGCTCTGGGCCACGCCGATCCCGGCCGGGCCCGCCCCGGGTGAGCACCGGACCCGCACGCGCATCGTCGAGATCGCGGGTTACGTCGGTGGCGCGATGGTGCTGGGTGGTGCGGCCGCGATCGTTGTCCCGACCTGGGACGCGTTCCCGTCGATCATGCGGTTCCTGCTGGCGGTGGTCGCCACGCTCGTGCTGGGCGGCGGTGCGGTCGCGGCCCGGTTCGCCCGCCTCGGCGACGACACGCTCGACGCGCGGCTCCGGCTGGCGTCCGTGCTCGGAGCGCTGGCCGCCGGTGCGGCGGCCACTGCGGCTGCGGTGCCGGCCTCCGACTCGGCCGAGGTGCTGGCCGGTTCGCTGGCGGCGCTGCTGGTCGCGGTATCGGGGTACGCGCTGGTCCGGGGAGCCCCGCTGATGTTCACCGCCTGGTTGGCGTCGGCGATGCTGGTCGGTGACTTCCTCGGCCGGGCGAACGTGGACGACATCCTGCCCTGGGGGATCGCGTATGCGGTGCTCGGCGCGTTCTGGATGCTGCTGGCGATCCCGGTGCGCGGCACCCCGATCCGCGAGCCCGGCGTGGCGGTACTCCTCGGCGGGCTGACCGGATTCGGCGCCGCTGAGGCGGTCACCAACGATTCGTACCTGGGCGACGGACCGCTGCTCGCGATCGTCGGGCTGCTCATGGGGGTGGCGTTCGCCGCCGGGTGCTTCGCGCTCTATCTCGGGACTCGTCGCTGGCCGGCGCTGGTGCCTGCGGTGCTGATCGCGCTCGTCGTGCCGGCGACCGCGCTGGCGCAGATCCTCGACAGCCTGCTCGCGGCCGGGTTCGCGGTGGCGCTGGTCGGACTCCTGTTGCTGGTGGCGGGCGGGGTCGCGCTGTTGTCGCGTCGCCCCGGCGGCCCGCCGCCCGCGCCGGTCCCCGGCCCGTGACGTGACGTGACAGCAAGTGTGGTGTGGGCAAGCGCCCACACCACACTTTCGTGTCACTAGCTACCTCGGGTGATCCACTCCTGCAGATGCGGCGCCTCGGCGCCGATCGTCGTCGTGTCGCCGTGGCCCGTGTGCACGACCGTCTCTGCAGGCAGCGACAGCAACCGGTCCCGGATCGAGTCGATGATCGTGCCGAAGTCGCTGTACGACCGACCGGTCGCGCCCGGTCCACCCTGGAACAGGGTGTCGCCGGAGAACAGCGCACCGAGCTCCGGCGCGTAGAAGCAGACGGCGCCAGGAGCGTGTCCCGGCGTCGCCAGCACCTCCAGGGTCACCCCGGCGACGGTGAGCTTCTGGCCGTCGCTGAGCGGCCCGTCCGGCGCGCGGTCGGGGTAGACCATGTCCCACAGCACCTGGTCCGCCGGGTTCAGCAGGATCGGCGCCCCGACGTACCCGGCCAGTTCGACCGCGGCGTTGACGTGGTCGTTGTGGGCGTGGGTGCAGGCGATCGCGGTGACCGTCCGGCCACCGACCGCGGCGGCGATCGCGTCCGCCTCGTGCGGGGCGTCGATCACCAGGCACTCGGAGTCGTCGCCGACGATCCAGACGTTGTTGTCGACCTCCCACTCCCCGCCGTCGAGCGCGAAGATCCCGGAGGTGACGAGACGATCGATCCGAGGGCTCACGGGAAGGTCACCACCGAGCGCAGCACGTCGCCGTGGTGCATCTTCGCGAACGCCGCCTCGACGCCGTCCAACGGAATCGTCTCGGTGACGAATTTGTCCAGCGGGAGACGTCCCTGCAGGTACAGGTCGATCAGCATCGGGAAGTCGCGGCTCGGCAGGCAGTCGCCGTACCAGGACGACTTCAGCGCGCCGCCGCGGCCGAACACGTCGATGAGCGGCAGTTCGAGGGTCATGTCGGGCGTCGGGACGCCGACCAGCACGACGGTGCCGGCCAGGTCGCGGGCGTAGAACGCCTGCTTGTAGGTCTCCGGACGGCCGACCGCATCGATCGCGACGTCGACGCCGAAACCGTCGGTGAGGTCCTGGACCGCGGTCACCACGTCGTCGACCTCACGGGCGTTGATCGTGTGGGTGGCGCCGAACTCCTTCGCCCACTCGAGCTTTCGGGGGTCGACGTCGATCGCGATGATCCGGCGCGCACCCGCGAGGTAGGCACCGGCGATCGAGCCGTCACCGACGCCGCCGCAGCCCCACACCGCGACGCTGTGCCCACGGCCGACGCCGCCGGTGTTGATCGCCGCGCCGATGCCGGCCATGACACCGCAGCCGAGCAGGCCCGCGACGGCCGGAGCAGCCTCGGGGTCGACCTTCGTGCACTGCCCGGCCGCGACCAGCGTCTTCTCGATGAACGCGCCGATGCCGAGCGCGGGGGAGAGCTTCGTGCCGTCCTCGAGCGTCATCGGCTGGGTCGCGTTGTGCGTGTTGAAGCAGTACCAGGGCTGACCGCGCAGGCACGCCCGGCAGTCGCCGCAGACCGCGCGCCAGTTCAGGACGACGTAGTCGCCGGGGGCCACGTTGGAAACGCCCGCTCCCACGGCTTCCACGATGCCGGCCGCTTCGTGGCCGAGGAGGAACGGGAACTCGTCGTTGATGCCGCCCTCGCGGTAGTGCAGGTCGGTGTGACAAACGCCGCACGCCTGCACCTTCACCACGGCTTCGCCGGGACCGGGGTCGGGCACCAGGACGGTCGTGACCTCCACCGGGGCGCCCTTGCCTCGGGAAACTACTCCGCGTACCTCCTGCGTCACTGCGACTCCCCTTCCCGCGTGGGTGCCGGAGAGCAGAACGCCCCGGCGCGTGCGGCGATTGTTACGGGACGATGATCTGAAGAGAAGCCTAGTTCCTGTGAATGGGAGAGCGCCGGTGGCTAACGAGGTCATCGCCAGGGTCGTCATCGTCGGGGCCTCGCTCGCCGGCTGGTCGGTGGCGCGCTCCCTGCGGTCGGCCGGGTTCGGTGGCGCGATCGACCTGATCGGCGACGAGCCGCACCGCCCCTACGACCGTCCGCCGCTCTCCAAGGCGTACCTCGCCGGTGACCTCGACCTCGACGGCATCTCGCTGCTCGTCCCGGACGAGGACGTACCGGTCACCTGGCATCTGGGGGTGCCGGCGGTTTCGTTGCGCGACCGCACGGTGGCTCTGGCTGACGGGACGTCGATCACCGGTGACGCGGTGGTGATCGCGACCGGCACCTCGCCGCGAAGCCTGCCCGCCGCGGCCGGGCTGCGGGGCGTGCACACGCTCCGCTCCACCGACGACGCGGACGCTCTGCGCGCGGCGTTCGTGCCGGGCGCGCGGGTAGTCGTCATCGGGGCCGGATTCATCGGGTCCGAGGTGGCGTCGACGGCGTCCAAGCTCGGAGCATCGGTCACCGTACTGGACGCGGCGGCGGAGCCGATGGCCCACGTGTTCGGGCCTTCGATGGCTGCGGTGGTCACGTCGTTGCACGGGCTGAACGGCGTGTCGTTGCTGACCGGGGTGTCGGTGGCCGGGCTCTCGTCCGCTGACGGCGCCGTCAGCGGGGTCGTGCTCGCCGACGGGCGGGAGCTGCCGGCGGACGTCGTCGTGGTGGGGATCGGGGTGGCGCCGGCGGTTTCGTGGCTCGCCGACTCGGGGGTCGCCCTGGACAACGGCGTCGTCGTGGACGCCGCCGGGCGGACGTCGGTGCCGGGGGTCTGGGCCTGCGGCGACGTGGCGCGTTACCCCTCGGTGCGGGGTGGCGGGCTGATCCGGGTGGAGCACTGGACGCATGCCCGCGAGCACGGTGCCGCGGTGGCGTCCGGGCTGTTGGGGACGCCGGTGGAGTACGACCCGGTGCCGTACGTGTGGAGCGAGCAGTACGGCGTGATGATCCA
Organism: Cryptosporangium minutisporangium; assembly: GCF_039536245.1. Lineage (NCBI taxonomy): Bacteria > Bacillati > Actinomycetota > Actinomycetes > Cryptosporangiales > Cryptosporangiaceae > Cryptosporangium > Cryptosporangium minutisporangium. Next base: position 88,639 of record NZ_BAAAYN010000048.1, read on the forward strand.
GTTCGCCGGCTTCGTACGGCCGGGGGATTCCGTGGAAGTCGTGGACGGGGACCCGGGCGAGCACCGGTTCGTTGCCACGTACCGGCGGGACGGGCGGTTGGTCGCGGTGCTCGGTGCGCGCATCCCGCGGACGTTCGTGCGCCTCCGCCGCGAGCTAGCCGCAGCCTGAAGAAAGTTGATCGCTTATCGACGTATCGGCGGCGCGCCATACGTCGATAAGCGGTCAGAAATCTGCCGTACGCACGACCGTGGCCGCCGACCCCCTCCCGGGTCGGCGGCCACCGTCGTGTCGGCTCAGCCCTTCAGGTTCAGGGTGAGCGTGTTGCCGTCACCGGCCAGCAGCGTCGTCAGGAGCGGCGTGAGCAGGCCGCACTTGGTGAACGCCGGGATCTTGTAGGTGCCGGACACCGTCGTCGTCGCGAAGATGTCGATCGGCGTGGTGTTGGTCAGCGTCGCGCTGGTGGCGGTCTTGCTGATGCAGTTCGGGCTGACGAGGTTCAGGTTCGGCAGCGCGTCCTGGTAGACCTTCAGGACCTGCAGCTTGAACGTGGTGGTGGTCGTCAGCTTGTTGGCGGCCAGGTCGACGGTGCCGGTCAGGCCGCTCTGCGGGACGATCCGGACGATCGACGTGGTCGGGATCAGGTTGGCCAGCTTCAGCTTCACCGTCAGGTCGGGGATCTCGGCCGTACCGGTGAGCGTCTTGGCGTCCAGATCGATCGAGGTCTTCACGACCGACGTCGGGATCTGGGCCGTCACCTTCTGCTTGGCGATGAAGGTCGTTCCCGTGGTGTTCGCGAACACCAGGTCGATCGGGGCGGCCTGAGCCGGCTGTGCGAGGGCGAGACCAGTGGCGGTGGCCGCCAGAGTGGCGGTCAACGTGGCGAGCAGGCGACGCAGGGGACGCACGGTTCCTCCTTGACGGCGGGGCCGGAGAACGGCGGAGAGCAGCGCGGTCACCGTTTTCGGCTGTGTGGCAGCGGTCACCTTACTGACGAGTAACCGGGTTGCGCCAGTGGAAGTTGGCAACTTCCGCGAAATGCCGATGCGGCTGTGACGCGGGCACGAATTACCGTCGTGTGGCCTCGTTCGCGCATGACAAATGCGCGGCTCGTCGTACGGGGGTGGGCCCCGCCCAACCGGCGCGCGACGACGGATCGGGCGGGTGATCACCCGCCCGATCCGTCATCACCAAGGCCTGCGCCGGGCGCGGGCGGCGAGGCTAGAGGAAGCGGGCCCGGCCGCCGTCGAGTTCGTAGACCGCCCCGACCAGCTTCACTGAGCCGTCGGCGACGGCGTCCGCGATCGCCGGCGAGCGCTCGATCAGCAGCTTGATCACCCGCGTCACGTTGTACGCGATCGCCCGGGACAGCTGCTCCTCCTTCGTGCCACCCTCGCGCTGGGCCTGCAGCGTGATCGGCAACACCCGCTCCACCAGGTCACGCACCGACCCGCCCGGTTCGAGTTTCCCGGACGCGGTCTCGGCAGCGGCCTTGAGCGCACCGCACGACTCGTGCCCCATCACGACCACCAGCGGCACGTGAAGTTGAGTGATCGCGAACTCGATGCTTCCGAGGACGGCGAAGTCGACGATCGGCCCGGCGGTGCGGCACACGAACAAGTCGCCGAGCCCCTGGTCGAACACGATCTCGGCAGGCACCCGCGAATCGGCACATCCGAGCACCGCCGCGAACGGCTCCTGGCCGGCGACGATCTGCGCGCGTCGGACGTCGTCTTGGTTCGGGCGGGCGGGCGTACCGGCGGCGAAGCGGGCGTTGCCCGCCACCATCAGGGCGTACGCCTCATCCGGAGTCGGACGGGAAGGACGCTGTTCGGGCGCCACCGGCAGTGGCGTCGGATCGGGCATCGCAGACAAGGCGGCTCCTCGGGAGTCGTCTGGGCCCCGGGGAGTGGGGCCCGAAGCTCTGTATACGACGAAATCGCCGTGAGGGGCCAAGGATGTGGGTGTCACCACGGTACCCGGCAGGACGTCTACGGCCGGTAGTTGTCACAATGGCGCGGTGAGCTATCCCGACGACGCGCCCCTCTCGGCCGACTGGTTCGCGCGTGCCAGCACCGTCGTGCCCGGCGGGGTCAACTCGCCGGTCCGAGCTTTCCGGGCGGTCGGCGGTACGCCACGGTTCATGGTCCGGGGCGAGGGCGCCTACCTCTACGACGCCGACGGGCGCGAGTACGTCGACTTGGTCTGCTCCTGGGGCCCGCTGCTGCTCGGCCACGCCCACCCGGAGGTCGTCGCCGCGCTGACCGCCGCCGCCGCGAAGGGCACCAGCTTCGGCACGCCCAGCCCCGGCGAGGTCGAGCTGGCCGAGGAGATCGTCGCCAGGGTCGAGCCGGTCGAGCAGGTCCGCCTGGTCAACTCCGGCACCGAGGCGACGATGAGCGCGATCCGGCTCGCGCGCGGCGTCACGGGCCGCAGCAAGGTCGTCAAGTTCGCCGGGAACTACCACGGCCACGTCGACGCGCTGCTCGCCGCCGCCGGCTCCGGCGTCGTCACGTTCGGCCTGCCGGACACGCCCGGCGTCACCGGGGCGAGCGCTGCGGACACGATCGTGCTGCCGTACAACGACAAGGAAGCGCTGACGGCGGCGTTCGCCGAGCACGGCGAGGCGATCGCCGCGGTGATCGTCGAGGCGATCCCGGCGAACATGGGTGTGGTCCCGCCGAAGGACGGCTTCGACCTGCTGCTGCGCGAGGAGTGCACCGCGAACGGCGCGCTGCTGATCAGCGACGAGGTGATGACCGGCTTCCGGATCTCCCGGGCGGGCTGGTTCGGTGCCTCCGAGGGTCGCGTCGTCCCCGACCTGTTCACGTTCGGCAAGGTGATGGGCGGCGGGCTGCCCGCTGCGGCGTTCGGCGGCAAGGCCGACGTGATGGCCGCGCTCGCGCCGGCCGGGCCGGTCTACCAGGCCGGCACTCTCTCCGGTAACCCGCTGGCCTGCGCCGCCGGCCTCGCGACGCTCCGGGCGGCGACGCCCGAGGTCTACGCCGCGGTGGACGCCTCGGCCGCGCAAGTGGCCAGGTCGGCGTCGGAGGCGTTGACTGAGGTCGGTGTGCCCCACCGGGTGCAAGCGGCTGGCAACCTGTTCTCAGTGTTCTTCGGCGCCGGTGAAGTCGTGGACTTCGACGGCGCGCGCAGGCAGGACACCGCGGCGTACGCGGCGTTCTTCCACGCGATGCTGGCCGAGGGCGTCTACCTGCCGCCCAGCGCCTACGAGGCGTGGTTCCTGTCGGCCGCGCACGACGACGAGGCACTGGGTCGGATCGCGGCAGCGCTGCCCGTGGCGGCGCGCGCTGCTGCATCGACCCGAGCAGACGCCTGAGAATGGGGGCCTGAGAGTGACGGTCACGACCACCGTGCACGTAATCCGCCACGGCGAGGTGTACAACCCCGGCGGCATCCTCTACGGACGCCTGCCCGGTTACAAGCTGTCGCCACTCGGCGAGCAGATGGCCAAGATGGCCGCCCAGCATCTGGCCGGTCGTGACATCACCCATCTGGTCACCAGCCCGATGGAGCGAGCGCAGCAGACGATGGAGCCGTTCAGCGAGCAGTTCGGCGTCGAGCCGGTGGTCGACGAGCGGCTGATCGAGGCGACGAACCTGTTCGAGGGCAAGCCGTTCGGCCCTGGTGACGGTCTCTGGCGGCATCGCAAGTACTGGCACTACCTGCGCAACCCCTTTCGTCCGTCGTGGGGCGAGCCCTACGCTGACCAGGCGAAGCGCATGTTCGCCGCGGTGAAGGACGCCCGGGACGTTGCTGCGGGGCACGAGGCCGTCTGCATCTCCCACCAGTCGCCGATCGTCATCCTCCGCCGCTACCTGGAGAAGAAGACGCTCTGGCACGACCCCCGTCGCCGGCAGTGTTCGCTGGCCAGCGTCACGTCGGTGAAGTTCGAGGACGACGAGGTCGTCGGTGTGGAGTACGCCGACCCGGCCGCCGCCCTGATCGCCCAGTCGAAGACCGCGCAAACCGAGCGAGGCGCTTGAGAAGATGTCTCCCCTCTCCTCCTGGATCCGCCGCGGAGCGGCGGCCGCCTGCCTGATCGCCGTCGGAGCCTGCTCGACGGGCGCTGATGCCGTGGACCAGGAATCGGGGGGTAGCCAGCGGTTCGTCGCTGGGTCGGGGGCGTCGACGGTCTATGCAGTGGACGATCGGGCGTCCGCGCCGGACATCTCCGGCGAACTGCTGGACGGCGAGCAGTTCCGGCTCAGCGAGGCGCGCGGCGACGTCGTCGTATTGAACTTCTGGGGTTCCTGGTGCGCGCCGTGCCGGGCCGAGGCCGACGACCTGGAGCGCGTGTACACCGCGACGAAGGCGAGTGGCGTCCGGTTCGTCGGCGTGAACGTCAAGGACACCCGGTCGCGCGCCGCGGCGTTCGACGTCAACTTCAAGATCACTTACCCGAGCCTGTTCGACCAGGCCGGCCGGGTGGCGTTGCAGCTGAAGGCCGCGCCCCCGAACGCGATCCCGGCCACGATCGTCATCGACCGCGAGGGCCGGATCGCCGCGGTGTTCCGCAAAGGCCTGCTCGACGACGAACTGCAGCCGGTCGTCGGGCGGATCGCGGCGGAGAAGCCGTGAGCGTCGCCGACCTCGTCACCGACGGGCCGCTGGTCGCAGCGGCAGGCGTCAGCGCGCTCGCCGGGCTGGTCAGCTTCCTCTCGCCGTGCGTCCTGCCGCTGGTGCCCGGTTACGTCTCGTACGTCACCGGAATCGCCGGCGCCGATCTGGACGCCGCGCTGGGGAGCGACCCGTCGGGCCGCCCCGTCGCGGCGGAGGCGCCCGCGGCGGAGGCTCCCGCGGGGGAGACCGCCGGGGCAGCCGGCACGGCCGCCGTGGCCGGCGGAGCCGTCGCCACCGCCACCCGGGTCGGCATCCGACCGGACCGCCGTCGCTGGACCCGTGGCCGGGTGCGGGGACGGGTACTGGCCGGCAGCGTGCTGTTCGTCGCGGGGTTCAGTGCGGTGTTCACTCTGCTGGCGTTCGCGACCGGAGGGATCGGCGGCTTCCTGCTCGAGCACGAGGCCACGTTGCAACGGGTCGTCGGCGCGCTGGTCGTCGTCTTCGGACTCGGTTACCTCGGCGTCCTGCCCGGCCTGCAGCGCGAGGCACGCGTGCGGTGGCTCCCGGCCTCGGGGCTGGCCGGCGCCCCGCTGCTCGGCGCGGTGTTCGGCCTCGGCTGGATCCCGTGCGTCGGTCCGACGCTCGGCGCGGTGCTCGGCTTGGCGGCCGTCCAGGGCGGTGCCGGGCGCGGTGCGCTGCTGGCCCTCGCGTACTGCGCCGGGCTGGGCGTTCCGTTCGTCCTCTTCGGCCTCGGATTCCGGCGGCTGCTGGGCGGGTTCGCGGCGGTCCGCCGGAACAGCCGCTGGGTGGTCCGGATCGGCGGGGTGCTGCTCGTCGCGGTAGGCGCCGCCCTGATGCTCGGGGTCTGGGACGACCTGGTGATCTGGATCCGCAGCGTCTACGGCGTCGGCGAGGTGGCGCTCTGATGGCCACCGTCACGCCCTCCGACGAGCAGGCAGCCGTCACCGGTCTCGCCACCGCACCGCAGGACGCCACCGCACCCGAGGACCGACGGCCCGGCCCCGGCAAGCTCAGCGGGTTCACCGCCGCGCCGCGCCGCTGGTGGCGACAGCTCACCAGCATGCGGACCGCGCTGGTGCTGCTCTTCCTCCTGGCGCTGGCCGCGGTGCCGGGCAGTACGTTCCCGCAGCGGTCGCTGAACCAGGCGAAGGTCGACGAGTACTTCACCGAACACCCGAAGCTGGCGCCGTTCCTCGACAAGCTGTCGGCGTTCGACGTCTTCGCGGCACCCTGGTTCGCTGCGATCTACCTGCTGCTGTTCATCTCGCTGGTCGGCTGCTTGGTGCCGCGGATCCGGGTGCACACCCGCGCGCTGGTCAAGCGGCCGCCCGCGGTACCCCGGAACCTGCAGCGGCTGCCGCTCTCGTCCTCCACCCCCGTGGCCGGCGACCCGTCCGCAATCGCGAACACCGCCCGGGGCGTGCTGCGGCGCGCACGTTGGCGAACGGCGGTGCACACCGAGGCGTCGGGTGCGGTCACGATCAGCGCGGAGAAGGGCTACCTCCGCGAGACCGGAAACCTCGCGTTCCACCTCGCGCTGGTGGCGCTGCTGGTCGGCGTCGCGTCCGGCTCGCTGTGGGGCTGGCGGGCCAGCGTGCTGGTGGTCGAGGGCAACGCGTTCTGCGACACCGTCCAGGCCTACGACTCGTTCACCCCGGGCACCCGGATGCGGGACGCGGCCCTGCCGTCCTTCTGCGTCCAGCTGGACGACTTCCAGGGCACCTACCTCGCCAACGGCCAGCCCGAGGACTTCCTCGCCAAGGTGAAGTACGTCCAGGGCGACCGGGCGTTCACCCAGGACCCGGACACCGCCTACGACCTGAAGGTCAACCACCCGCTCCGGCTGGACGGGGCCAACGTCTACCTGATCAACCACGGGTACGCGCCGGTGCTGAAGTACACCGATCGGTACGGCACCGTGTTCGAGGAGGCCCCGGCGTTCCTGCCGCAGGACTCCCAGCTCACCAGCGAGGGTGCGTTCGTCCTCCCCGACGCCAACCAGGACCCGAAGTCGACTGCCCGTGCCGCGGACGTCGAGATGGCGTTCACCGGGTTCTTCCTGCCGACCGCACCGCCGTCCGGCCCGCCGATCCAGTCGGTGCGCCCGGAGCCGGACGACCCGGCGGTCACGCTGGTCGGATACCGCGGTGACACCGGTCTGAACTCCGGCATCCCGCGCTCGGTGTACTCGATCGACCAGAATCAGGTCGACAGCGGCGCGCTCAAGTCGGTCGGCTCGAAGAAGCTCTCGGTCGGCGAGGTGTGGACGCTCGACGACGGCTCGTCGCTCCAGTTCGTCGGCTACCGCGAGTTCATGACCGTCCAGGTGGGTTACGACCCCGGCGACATGGTCGTGTTGATCGCCGCCGGGTTCATGTTGGTCGGCCTGATCACGTCGCTCACCGTCCGGCGTCGCCGGATCTTCGTCCGGGTGACGCCCGGCGAGCTCACGGTCGGCGGTCTGGCGCGTACCGATCCGGACCGGTACGCCGAGGAGTTCCGGCAGATCGTCGAGAAGCTCACCGCGGACGCCGCTCCGCCCGCAGACCCGAAACAGTCCGAGCTCATCGGGAAAGAAGGATCGTGATGACGGACGCCCAACTCGCCGATCTCTCGAACACGTTGCTCATCGTCGCGATCGTGGCGTACACGGTTGCGATGCTCGGCTACGCCATCGAGTACGCGTTCGGACGCAAGGGCGTGGTGGCGGCCCGTGCGGCGGCCCCGGCCCCGCGCCAGCGTGTGCTGGTCGGCGTGGGCGGTCCGGAGGAGGACGCTCCGGTGTCCCCGGCCGGGCCGGTCACGCCGCCCGCGGAGCCCGCGCCGACCGGCGGCCGGGCCGCCTGGTTCGGTCGGTTCGGCGTGGTCGCCGCGGTGATCGGTGCGCTCGCCCAGATCGGCTGCCTGACCGCCCGTGGTTTCGCGGCCGACCGGGTGCCGTGGGGCAACATGTACGAGTTCGTCTCGGTGGCTTGCGCGGTCGGGACGATCACCTGGCTGGTGGTCTCGGCCCGTCGTCCGGTGCGCTACCTGGGCATGTTCGTGATGCTGCCGGTGGTTCTGCTGCTCGGGCTGGCCGGAACCGTGCTCTACGTCGAGGCCGGCCCGTTGATGCCGGCGCTGAACTCGTACTGGCTCTGGATCCATGTCTCCACCGCGTCGATCTCGGTCGGGATCTACCTGATCGGTGGCGTGATGTCGGTGCTCTACCTGCTGCGCGAGGGGTACGACCAGCGGGTGGCGGCCGGGCGTCCGGCGAACGCCCCGGGCTTCCCGTACGGCGTCGGGCGGCACCTGCCCGCCGCGGCGGGGCTGGAGCGGCTGACCTTCCGGCTGCACGCGTTCGGGTTCCCGATCTGGACGTTCGCGATCATCTGCGGAGCGATCTGGGCCGAGGCGGCGTGGAGCCGGTACTGGGGCTGGGACCCGAAGGAGACCTGGGCGTTCATCTCGTGGGTCGTGTACGCGGCGTACCTGCACGCGCGGGCCACGACCGGATGGCGCGGACGCCGGGCGGCCGCGATCGCGGTGCTCGGCTTTGCCACGATGATGATCAACCTCTACGTCATCAACTTCGCCGTCTCCGGACTCCACTCGTATTCAGGGCTGTGACCCTGGACGGGCTCCGCGTGAGAACACGCGCCTGGCGGCGCTTCAAGTGCGTACTGCGTTGGGGGACGCTGTGGGGCGCGCCACTTCAGGGGTTGGCGCGACCTTAAGTTTGGGGTGCGGGATCAGCGCTCGGCGGTGTCGGCGCCGGTGTTGGCGGCTGATCGTCCGTTCGGGTGGGTTCTTCGCGCCGCCGGTACGCCAGCGCGGCCTCGTAGTCGTCCCCACGGAGCCAGCCGACGACGATCACGTCTTCGTGCTCGGTCTGCTGCGGCATCGTTTTGTCCCCCTCAGTCCACTCTTTGTTTCCGACAAATTACTACAAATGGACTTCTTGGGACGTTAAGCAGCCTGCGGCACTCCTACCTCACGAGTTACCGGCCGGTTATCGTCCGTTGATCTGTCCATAGTGGTCAGACCCATCCACCATTCGGCCGAGGTGTCGGTGAAACCGCATTAAGACGCACTTAAGAAGACGTTCCGGAGTGGACTAACTACGTGTTGTCGTAGTCTGCTGGACGTTCGCCCAGATTCCCGCGCGAGGCTGGACCAGCCCGTCACAGATGCCTTACCGTGACCCACGACTTCCCGAGCGTCCGCCGTTCACCAGGATGGCGTCGGGCAGTTGCCGCCGAATCGCTGCGTCACGTATGAGCCGGGGATCCGAGATCTCGGGGTGAATCCGCCTTTACGGGCGGTAGGGCAGCTCCCGCCCGAACCCGTCAGCTAACCCGGTAGGCGGCCTTAGGGGGAGTGAGGAGTGCTGCACTAGTGAGATCCGTTCGGACTCACGCCCGTCGTCCCATCGTCCTGGTTAGCGTCCTCGCTGCGATTCTGAGCTTGGTGCTGTTACCCGGAGGCGGCGCCAGTGCGGCTCCGTCACTCTCCGAGGCCGAGAAGCAACTCGACTCCCTCGGCGTGAAGATGGACCGGGTCAACGAGCAGATGAACAGCGCCAAGGTCCAGCTGAAGCGGGTCCAGGCGCAGCAGGCCGGGCTGAACCGTCAGCTCGCCGCCTCGCAGGCGAAACTCGACGCCTCCCAGGCGGAGGTCGGCAAGATCGCTGCGGCGGCTTATCGCGACGGCGGCATGCGGCTCTCCTCGTCGCTCCTCAACAACGGCTCGCCGACGAACTACCTCGACCAGCTGGCCGCGGTGGAGTGGCTGTCCGCCCAGCAGCGCGACACGATCAAGCAGGCGAAGGCGTACCAGGCGAAGTACGACGACACCAAGAAGCGGGTCGACCTCCAGGTCCGGAGCGCGGAGCGGCTGAAGAAGCAGCTCGACTCCCAGCAGAAGCTGATCAAGAAGGACCGGGACAAGTGGGAGCAGATCCGCCGGACGGCGTACGCCAAGAAGTACGGCAGCGCGCCCGCGACCGTCACGTACAACGGTCAGGCCAGCGGTAACGCCGCGACCGTCGTGCAGTTCGCGATGGCGCAGCAGGGTGAGCCCTACGTGTTCGGTGGCTCCGGCCCCGGCTCCTGGGACTGCTCGGGCCTCACGATGATGGCCTGGAAGCAGGTCGGTGTGTCGCTGCCGCACTCGTCGCGGCAGCAGTACAACTCGATCCGGCACGTCTCGCGGGGCGACCTGCAGCCGGGCGACATCGTGTTCTTCTACAGCGACCTGCACCACTCCGCGATCTACATCGGTAACAACCAGGTGGTGCACGCGCCCACCGAGGGACAGTCGGTCCAGGTGGAGAGCGTCAACAACATGCCGTACGCGGGCGCCGGCCGCCCGTAACGCCGTGCTCGCCGAGCCCCGACCCGTACTGCGGGTCGGGGCTCGTGCCTTTGCGGCGCCGTGGGCCGAGGCTCTGTGCGGCGGGCAACTGCCGGGGCGCTCGCGGGCCCAGGAATACTGGGGCCATGGCCCACACCGACCTTCGCGAGTTCCTGAAGCGGCTGGAGAAGGCCGGTGAGCTCAAGCGGATCACCGCGCCGGTCGATCCGACGCTGGAGATCAGCGAGATCACCCAGCGGGTGGTGCGGGCCGGTGGGCCTGCCCTGCTGTTCGAGAACCCGACGCGCGGCGAGATGCCGATCGTGATCAACCTGTTCGGCACCGAGCGCCGGATGGCGATGGCGCTGGGGGTCGATTCGCTGGACGAGATCGGGCAGCGCATCGGCGCCATGCTCAAGCCCGAACTGCCGCAGGGCTTCAGCGGCTTCCGTGAAGCGCTGGGCAAGGTCACCCAGCTGAAGAACGTCCCCCCGAAGAAGGTCAAGTCCGCGCCCTGCCAGGAGGTCGTCTACAAGGGCGACGAAGTCGACCTGAACAAGCTCCCCGGGCTGCAGATCTGGCCCGGCGACGGCGGGATCTACCACAACCTGGGCTTGACCCACACGAAGCACCCGGAGACCGGCGCCCGCAACCTCGGGCTCTACCGCCTCCAGCAGCACAGCCACAACACGCTCGGCATGCACTGGCAGATCCACAAAGACTCGACCGCGCACCACGCGGTCGCCGAGCGCCTCGGCCAGCGGCTGCCGGTCGCGATCGCGTTCGGCTGTGACCCGGCCGTCTCCTACGCCTCCACCGCGCCGCTGCCCGGTGACATCGACGAGTACCTCTTCGCCGGCTTCCTGCGCGGCGAGCGGGTCGAGATGGTGGACTGCCTCACCGTGCCGCTGCAGGTGCCCGCGCACGCCCAGGTCGTGCTGGAGGGTTACCTCGAGCCCGGTGAGCGCGCGCCCGAGGGGCCGTTCGGCGACCACACCGGGTTCTACACACCGGTCGAGGACTTCCCGGTGCTGCACGTCGAGTGCATGACGACGCAGCGCACGCCGATCTACCAGTCGATCATCACCAGCCAGCCGCCCCAGGAAGACGGCCCGATCGGCAAGGCCACCGAGCGCATCTTCCTGCCGCTGATCAAGCTTCTGATCCCCGACATCGTCGACTACGACCTGCCGGAAGCCGGCGTGTTCCACAACTGCTGCATCGTCTCGATCGACAAGCGCTTCCCGAAGCACGCGATGAAGGTCATGAACGCGGTGTGGGGCGCCGGGCTGCTCTCGCTGTGCAAGCTGGTCGTGGTCGTCGACGCCGATTGCGACGTCCACGATTACCGGGAGGTCGCGTTCCGCGCGTTCGGCAACGTCGACTACGCCCACGACGTGTTGCTCACCACTGGGCCGGTCGACCATCTCGATCACGCCTCCTACCAGCAGTTCTGGGGTGGCAAGCTGGGAGTGGACGCCACCCGCAAGCTGCCCGGAGAGGGCTATCACCGCGGCTGGCCGGAGGAGATGCGGATGAGCCCCGAGGTAGTCGCCACCGTCGACCAGCGTTGGCGGGAGTACGGCCTGTGACGAGCGCGGTCGAGGCGCCGAACAAGGTGAAGGCGTTCCTCCGGCTGGTCATGATCGAACACTCGGTGTTCGCGCTGCCGTTCGCCTACGTCGCCGCGCTCACCGCGATGCGGTCCGAAGGGCCGAACGTCCAGTGGGTGACGCTGCTGGTGATCACGGTGGCGATGGTGGCCGCCCGCACGGTGGCGATGGCCGCGAATCGCATCATCGACCGCCGGATCGACGCGCAGAATCCGCGCACGGCCCAGCGGGAGTTGGTCACCGGCGCTCTCTCGGTGCGCTCGGCCTGGGTCGGGCTCGGCGTGGCGCTGGTGGTGTTCCTGGCGTCCGCGGCGTGGCTCGGCTGGTTCTGCCTCGTGCTCTCACCGATCGCGCTGTTCTTCCTGACGATCTACTCCTACGCGAAGCGCTTCACCGACTACCCGCAGGCGTTCCTCGGTTTGGCGCAGGCGATCGCACCGCTGGGCGCCTGGATCGGCGTCACCGGTGAGTGGTCCTGGTCGGCGTTCGTGCTCGGGTTGGCGGTGGGCACCTGGATCGGCGGGTTCGATCTGATCTACGCCTGCCAGGACGTCGAGGTGGACCGCCGGATCGGTGTCCGGAGCGTGCCGGTGCGGTTCGGCATCGCTGCGTCCCTGCACGCCTCAACCGTGGTGCACGTGGTCACGGTGGCGCTCTACGCGTGGTTCGGTGCGTTGACCGGGTACGGCTGGCTCTGGTGGACCGGGCTGGTGATCACCGCGCTGGTGCTGGCGTACGAACACACGATCGTCCGCCCGAACGACCTATCCCGCGTCAACCGCGCGTTTTTCACCGCCAACGGCGTCATCGGCATCGTGTTGTTCTTGTTCGCGCTGGCCGACCTGGTCGTCCTGCAGGAGCTCCGGTGGTGAGACTCCCCTGGGTGGTGGGGGTCTCCGGCGCGAGCGGAACGCCGTACGCGCAGGCGGTGCTCTGCGGGCTCCTGGACGCCGGGGAGCCGGTCGATCTCATCGTCTCGCGCGCGGCCAGACTCACGTTGCTCGACGAGGTGGGCCGCACCATCCGGGACGCGCACTGGTCGGACGACGTCGCGGCCTGGCTCGGACGCGACGTGTCAGAAGTCCGCTACTGGTCGGCCGGTGATCTCGCGGCGGGACCGAGCAGCGGGTCGTATCCCGTGCGCGGGATGGTGGTGGTGCCGGCCAGCACGGCGGCCGTCGCCGGCATCGCGCTCGGGCTCTCGAAGGATCTGTTGCAGCGGGCCGCGGATGTGAACCTGAAAGAACGGCGACCCGTGGTCGTGGTGCCCCGGGAAACCCCGCTGTCCCGGGGGCACCTCGTCCACCTGCTGGCGCTTCACGACGCCGGAGCGGTGGTGCTGCCGGCCAGCCCCGGCTTCTATGCCGGTACTTCGACGGTGCAGGAGCTGGTCGACTTCGTCGCGGGCAAGGTGCTCGACAGTCTCGGGGTCGACCACACCCTGTTCACCCGATGGCGCGGTGAATTGGGCGCAGCCAGGTCGTTGGGGGAACACGCGGGTATCGGCCGCGTCGGCTCCGCACCGGCCGACTGAGCCTTCTAGTGCCCGGCTGCCCTGCGCTCCTCGAGCTCGACATCCGGGTCGCCCGAAGCTAGCAGCGCGCGAACCTCGGATTCCCGGAACCGACGGTGACCCCCAGGGGTACGGATGCTGCTGATTCGCCCGGCCGCCGCCCACCTCGTAACGGTCTTCGGGTCCACCCGGAAAAGCGCCGCAACCTCACCAGGGGTGAGTAGACGCTCGCCAACCTCCACTTTCGCCTCTCTTCTTCGCCGGTGCGAAATCGCACGATGATGCGCCCTACGGCGCGGCGTTATTGGTTCGCGAGTCATTCAAGCACTGCGGGTACGGTTGCAGACCGGAAACGGCAAAACTTATCGATCGGGATCCGATGGACGATGCGTCACCGATTGTGTGGGCGAACCGTGATTCGCCAGGTAGGAAGCGTCTGTCTACCTACGATGACCTGCGACTACGGAGATTTGGACGGCTCGACCCGCAGTGCATGGAAGACGCGTCGGGCCGCTCTCTCAATCGCTTGACCAGCGATGTGTCTGTGGTCACGAATTGTCGAGCCCTGATCAACGAGTACGCAACGGTCCGCAACGAACGGGTTCGTACCGCGGACCGTTGCACTTCCTCGCGACAACCTCAGTGCTTTCCCTCGGTATCTCGGTTTGTGACCTGCGGTTCTGTGGTGGATGACCGACGTGTCCCCGGAACCGTACGGATCAAGGGGGTCAACGTTCGCCGCCTGGGCGGCTTACGATGCGCAGGGCCGGTGCCGGAGCGGTCCGAGTCGGTGCAGTAGCCGCTACCACCGGGGAGGAACCCGTGGACGAGATCGACCGGCGGTTGCTGGACACGCTGCGGAGCAGCGGTCGCGAGACGTACGCCGAGTTGGCGCGCCGGGTGGGGCTGTCTGCGCCGGCCGTGCACGATCGCGTCGGCAAGCTCGAAGCCTCCGGTGTCATCACCGGTTATCACGCCGCTGTCGACACGACGGCGATCGGTTTGGGCGTCACCGCGCTCATCGGTGTGCTCCAGGCCGAGAGCTCCGAACAGGACGAAATCGCCGACGCGCTGCACCGACTGCCGGAAGTGGAGTCGTGTTGGTTCGTCGCTGGTGAAGAGTCGTTCTTGCTGCTGGTGCGGGTGCCGGACGTCGCGGCGCTGGAGCACACGATCGGTCGGCTGAACCGGATCAACGGAGTCGCACGCACACGTACGACCGTTGTCCTCTCAACCAAATGGGAGGGGCGCGCGCGCCCGCTCGACGAACCGAGGTAAACGTTGGCACGCGAGCCGTCCGGATAAAAACAAGAGGGTTCCTCGTAATCCGCGGTCTCGCTTGGTGAGACGTTGTTTCGGTGGCCAACGAAATGCAGATTGGATCCGCGCGCTCACGCTTATTAGGACCAGGGCTGCGTGCGACGGTTCTCGGTAGCGACAATTTACCGCGGCTCTGCGTCGATTACGCTCGTCGGTTTCGGAATCGCAGAGTGAATGTCGCGTGCCCGTTTGCGTGGAGAAGCGTTACCGTCGATACCGAGAGTGGTTGGCCGATAGGGGGAACGGTCGGCGAGCCGACGTCGAACGGGGTTCCGGATTCGCCGGGTCGGGGGATGGTCGAAAGGTCGGCCGCGTTTTCTGGATCGAATTAGCATCCGTCTAAAAGCGGATAAAGCAACCCTGGTTGCGGGTCGCGGCTCCTGCTCGGCGGGGGCAGCCCTGAGGATCTGCGCAGGTCGGCTGGCTATCGTGGCGCTCATGAGTGCCATCCCGACCACATCCCCCGCATTGGTGACGCTGAGCGACATTCAGGCAGCAGCCGTCCGGATTCGGGACTTGGTGGTGCGCACGCCCTTGCTCCCGTGCGCCTGGGCGGAGGACGGACGCCCGCTCTGGCTCAAGCCCGAGAGCCTGCAGGCAACCGGAGCGTTCAAGCTCCGCGGCGCGAGCAACGCCCTGGCGCAGCTGGACGCCGAGCAGCGCGCCCGGGGCGTGGTCGCGCAGTCGAGCGGTAACCACGCGCAGGCCGTCGCGTACGCCGCCCAGCGGCTCGGCGTCCGGGCCACGATCGTCATGCCGGACACGACACCGGCCGTGAAGCTCGAGGCGACCCGCGGGTTCGGCGCGGAGGTCGTGATCGTTCCTCCGGCCGAGCGGGACATCCGCCCGCACGAACTCGTCGCCGAGCACGGCTACGGCCACATCCCGCCCTACGACGACGCCCGGATCATCGCCGGCCAGGGCACGGCCGGGCTGGAGATCGCCGAGGACCTGCTGGCCTCTGCGGGGGCGGGCCTCGGTGAGGCCGCAGGGGCTCCGGACGCGGCGTCGGATCTCGTCCTGGTGCCGGTCAGCGGCGGCGGGCTGATCTCCGGCGTCGCGACGGCGATCAAAGCGCTCTCCCCGGACACGCGGGTGATCGCGGTGGAACCCGAACTCGCCGCCGACGCCGCGGAGAGCTTCCGCACCGGCGAGCGCGTCACCTGGACGCCGGAGCAGACGTACCGGACCATCGCCGACGGCCTGCGGACGACGTCGCTCGGGGTACTGCCGTTCGAGCACTTCCGGCGCTACGTCGACGGCGTCGTCACCGTGTCGGAGGACGAGATCGCCGAAGCCGTCCGCGTGCTCGGTCGCAAGTCGCGGCTGGTCGCCGAGCCGTCGGGGGCGGTGACGACCGCGGCCTACCTGTTCCACGCGGCCGAGCTGCCCGCCGCGTCGCGGACCGTGGCCGTGGTGTCCGGCGGCAACGTCGACCCGGCGAAGTACCGCGAGTACTACGGATGACCAAGGCCCGAGCGTGGGCCGACGAGGCGGTTCGGCGGGTCGAGGCGGACGCCAACCGGTCCGCCGACACCCACCTCCTGACGTTCCCGCTGCCCGACGGTTACGCCGAGGCCGGCCTCGACCTGTACGTCAAGGACGAGTCGACCCACCCGACCGGTTCGCTGAAGCACCGGCTCGCCCGCTCGCTCTTCCTCTACGCGCTCTGCAACGGCTGGATCCAGGAGGGCACGACGGTCGTCGAGGCCTCCTCCGGTTCGACGGCGGTGAGCGAGGCCTACTTCGCCCGGATGCTCGGGCTGCCGTTCGTCGCGGTGATGCCGAGGACCACCAGCGCGGAGAAGGTCGCACTGATCGAGTTCCAAGGCGGTCGGTGTCATCTCGTCGACGACCCTCGTGCCGTGTACGCGGAGTCCCACCGCCTGGCCGACGAGCTCGGCGGCCACTTCATGGACCAGTTCACGTACGCCGAACGGGCCACCGACTGGCGGGGCAACAACAACATCGCCGAGTCGATCTTCGGCCAGCTCGCCGCCGAACGGCACCCGGTACCCGCGTGGATCGTGGTGGGCGCCGGAACCGGCGGCACCAGCGCGACGATCGGCCGGTACCTCCGCTACCGGCGGCACCCGACCCAGCTCTGCGTCGTCGACCCGGAGAACTCCGCTTTCCTGCCCGCGTGGTCGGCCGCCGACCCGAACGTGACCACCGCACGGGGGTCCCGGATCGAGGGCATCGGCCGCCAGCGCGTCGAACCCAGCTTCGTGGGTGGCGTCGTCGATCGGATGATCGGTGTCCCGGACGCTGCGTCGATCGCAGCCGCCCGGTACGCCACGCAGCGGCTGGGCCGTCTGGTCGGCGGCTCGACCGGCACGAACCTGTGGGGCGTCTTCGAGCTGCTCGCCGAGCTCCGCGCCTCCGGCGGCGCCGCGGGCGCCAGCGTCGTCACGCTGCTGTGCGACGGCGGCGAGCGTTACGCCCACACCTACTACGACGACGACTGGCTGCGGGCCGCCGGCCTCGACCTCGCGCCCTACACCGAGACGCTGGCCCGATTCGACGCGACCGGGGAGTGGGTACCGGAGCGGTAACCCTGGGGTCAGGGCCCGGTGACCCTGGGATGCGGGGGAAACGCTGGCATTCGCACGGAGCGCAAGGCAGCATTGGCTGCTGGCGGGGCGACTGCCGGAGGTATCGGGGAAGACGTTGAGCAGAAACGAGCCGGGCTACGGTGGGCCGGGTCCGCCCGGTGCGGCGTCGAGCCGTCCTGCCGACAAAGCGGCCTGCCTGGTCGCCCGGCAGCCGTTGGTCCTCGTCGTCGGGCCGTCCGGCGCGGGGCGGAGTGCGGCGATCACGATCCTCGCTGGTCCCGCCGCCGGGGGAACGATGATCGACCTCGGCGCGCTGTGGATGGCTGTCGACCCGCCAGGCGACCGGCCGCGCACCGTCCGTCTCAACGGAGCACCGTCGGCGGTCGGGCGGAAAGGCTGGGAAGCCATCGCCGGTGCGATCGGGGCGGTGGCCGCTCCGCCGGCGGTGGTCCTCGTCGACACGTTCCGCGGGTTGTCCGCGGCCCTGGGCGACGACGGCGCGGCCGAGACGGTCAGCGCGCTGGTGGCGCCCGGCCGGACGGTGGTCCTGGTGCTGGACGACCTGGTCGAGGCCGAGCAGTTCGGTGCGGTCGCGTTACGACACGGGGCCGTGGTGACCGTCGACGACCAGACGATCCGCGACGTCCGCTCGGTGGCCGACCTGGTGGGTGAGGGCGCCGCCGGGCCGGGGGCACCACCGCAGCGGCGCGCCTGGGCGGATGCCGCCGCCGAATTGGCGAGGCCGGTTCCGATCACACCGCCGGCGATCGGGACCGCTCCGGCGGCAGTGCCGGAACCCCGTGAGGCCGACGGCGGCAACGCGTCAAACGATCGGCGTCGGCGCTGGTGGCGACGGAGTGAGCCGGAGCCACCGGGCGCCTTGGGCGTGCCCCCGGTCGGGCCGCCGCCGCTGGGGCAGCCACCGTTGCCTCCGCCCGGTTCGGACGGGCAGCGGCCGGAGCCAGGGACCCTGCCGTTCGCGGCGCAGCCCGTCGAGGAGGTGCCCTCGGACCCCGCGGTCGGCGTCACCGTGGCCGTCACCGACACCACCGGCATGCGGATCGATCGCCCGTTGGCGCCGGGTGGGTACTACCTGATCCAGCTGACGATGAGATCCGCGCCCACTGACCCAGCGCCCGCTGACCCAGCGCCACCGGATCCCAGGCCCGACCCGGTCGGCGCGTGGGTGCAGGTGTCGGTCGTCGCGGAGACGGTCACGGTGCCGGTGGGTCCGCACGCGATGTTCGTGCCCCGGCACGGCGTTGCGTGGACCTGTCCGTGCGAGCCAGGCGGACCGCACACCTGCCTGCCCGAGGAGCGGTCCGAGCAGCTGGATCTGCCGTTCGTCGCCCCGCGGCGGCCGGACGTCTACCGGGTTCACCTGGCCGTCCGGCACCGCGCCACCGTGATCCACCAGACCCGGCTGGAGCTGCCGGTGATCGGCCCCGGCCACGACCTGCCGGTCTCGGCCGGTCCGAGCGCGACCGTGACCTACGAGGCTCCGGCCCTGCGACCCTCCGCCCCGCGCCCACCCAGCCGGTAGCGGACGTCAGACCCGCGGGCGATCCGTCGCCCGGGTCGCCAGCCCGGGATAGTCGGTGACGAAGCCGTCGGTGTCGACGGAGATCTGGACCCGGTAGTCGCCGGAGCGGAACCCGATCTGTCCGTCACCGGCCACCGCGTACCGCTGGGTATTGGCGATCACCGCGAGCGACGGCAGCTCGACGAACGCGACGTTCAGCTCGAATTCGCTGCCGACGGACTGCCGGAGCAGGTCGAGCCGACGGATCGGCAGCGTGTTGGTGAGCGGTGAGAACTCGAGGTCGATGTCGAGCGCGTCGGCGAACGTCTCCGGATACTCGGCTCCGGCGGGCGGCCCGGCCAGCGTGCCGGTCTCGCTCGCCCGTACCTTCCACGGATCACGGCCGGTCTGCCGTGCCAGCCGCAGGGAGCGGGACCAGCCGGCGCCCTCGGTCTGGATCTCCAGCGCGATCGTGGCCCACTGCGCGTCGGTGGCGAGGGTGTAGCGGGCGCTGTACGGCTCGGGGGCCGCGCCGAGCGCCCATCCGGCGGCGCGGAGACCGCGGTCCGTGTTCACAGCCGCCAGCTCTGCTCCGAAGCCCAACCGATTCCACGCCAGCTCCATGTGCGCGGCTCCTCTCGACCCGTCGCTGTCGGACGTGCACAACCCTGCCACGGTCGCGGCGCTTTCCTGTGGTGATCCACAGCGTCGTCCGGGCTCCGGGTTCGCGGTTCTGCCGCAGAGGCATCATGGCGTCATGGACCTCTGGGCGAACCTGGACGACTTGCGGCGGCGACAGAGCGAGAAGTGGCGGCACTACCCGGCGGACGTTCTCCCGGTGTTCGTCGCCGAGATGGATTCGACGCTCGCCGAGCCGGTCCGGGCCGCGCTCGCGTCCGCGTTGGACAACTCCGACACCGGCTACGCACATCCGGAAGGCTTGCCGGAGGCCTTCGCCGGCTTCGCCGGCCGACGCTGGGGATGGGACCCGCAACCGGCGACGATGACGCTCATGCCGGACGTCGCCCGGGCGGCGCGGACCGCGATAGAGCTGGTCAGCGAACCGGGTGACGCGGTAGTGATCAACCCGCCGGTGTATCCGCCGTTCTACGAGTGGCTGGAGATGACCGGACGGCGGCTGGTGTCCAACCCGCTCCGACCAGGCCCGGACGGATGGCGGCTGGACCTGGAAGGGCTCGAGGCAGCGTTCGCCGGCGGCGCCCGCGTCCATCTGCTGTGCAATCCGCAGAACCCGACCGGCACCGTCCACACCCGCGCCGAGCTCGACGCGGTCGCGGAACTCGCCGAGCGGTACGACGTGCGCGTCGTGTCCGACGAGATCCACGCGCCGCTGACGCTCGGCGACGCGCGTTTCACCCCGTTCCTGTCGCTGGATCGACCGGCGGCGCGGACCGGGTTCGCCGCGGTGTCGGCGTCGAAGGCGTGGAACCTCGCCGGGCTGAAGGCCGCGCTCCTCGTCGGTGGCGACGAGGTGGTGGGGGAGTTCCGGCGGATCCCGGAGGACGCGACGTCGTCCACCGGGCTCTTCGGCGTGGTGGCGTCGATCGCGGCGCTGAACGAGGGAGAGGCGTGGCTCGACGAGCTGCGGGCGGCGCTCGAGGTGAACCGGCGGTGGCTCGAGGAAGCGCTTGCGCCGCTGGGCATCGGCTACCGGCCGCCGGACGCGACGTTCCTCGCGTGGCTCGACTTCCGGGGCCTCGGACTCGGTGACGAGCCCGCTGCTGCGCTGCTCGACCGTGGACGGGTCGCGCTCTACCGCGGCCTCGACTTCGGTCCCGAGGGTGCCGGATTCGCGCGCTTCAACTTCGCGACTCGCCCCGAAGTCCTCGCGGAGGCGGTCGCCCGCATAGCGGCAGCCTTGTAACGCCCTCGCGGGGTCAATGCACTAGGCGAGAACCTCGTCCAGGACGGACATGATCGCGTCGCCGGCCAGCATCGCGATGCCGGCTCCGGCGGCGACCGCGACGATCAGGACGATGGCCACGATCAGCGCGGTCTTGCGTCCACTGCCCTTCGGTTCCGGCTCGACGGTGCCGGTGCCGGTGCCGAGCAGGGCTCCGGCCAGCGACGACGTGTTCTCCACGTTCTCCGGGGACTGGCTGCCCCGCCTCGTGGTGGCGCGACCCGGTGCGAACGGTGCGTCGAAACTCGGCGGCTGCTCGGGCTCGGGCGGGCGGACGCCGTCCGGATAGGGCGACCAACCGGGCTCGATCGTCCACGCCGGTCGGTTCACCGGCGGTGGCGCGGACACCGGAGGCGGCGCGGACACCGGAGGCGGCGCGGACACCGGAGGCGGCGCGGCGACCGGAGGCGTCGGTACCCGGGCCGCGGCCCTGGCCCCGGCCGGTGGGCGCGGCGGAGGAACGTGCTGGACGTCCGGGCCCGAACTCGGCGCCACCGGCACCGACGCCTTGCCCGATGCCGGTGGGGCGGGGCTGACCGGGCGCACCACGGTCTGGTCGACCGGCGTCGAGGAGGCGACCTGGTGCACGGCGGTCGCGTCCGTGCGAGCCGGCGCGAGCGGCGATTGGTGGACGGCGGTCTGTTCGCTACGCGAGTCGCCCGCCGGGCTCGCGGCCTTTTCGCTCGTGGCGGCCGGGTCGCTGGCGGCCGGTGCGGAAGCGGCCGGTGCCGTGGGGGCCGGGGTAGTGGCGGCCGGTGCAGCAGCCGCCGGGGTAGCAGCGGCCGGTGCAGTAGCGGCCGGGGTAGTGGCCGGAGGGCTCGTCTCAGCCTTGGTTGCGGCGGGCGTGCTCGCCGCCTCAGCGGCCGGCGCGGTCGACGGGCTCGCTGTCTGCGGGGCAGCCGGAGTGGCGGGCGTGCTCTCCGGGGCCGGGGTGGGCGGTGTGTCCTGGCGGGCTTCGGCGAGGCGGGCGACGAGCTCGGCCGGGAGCGGCGCGATGCGGGTCTCCGCGTTGGACTGGACTGCCTCCTCGTCCGGTGCCGAGCTCTCGGTCCCGGACGGCGCCGACTCGGGCTCCGCGGGCGGTGCGGCCTCGGCAGGCGGTGCCGACTGCGACGCAACCGGCTCGGGCTTCGTCGGTTGGGCTTTCGTCGGTTGAGCCTCCGCGGCGGGGGACGGCGCCGGCGGCGTCGCGTCCCCAGGAGCGTCGGGAGCCGTCTCGGTCGCGGCACCCTCGGCCGGCGTAGCCGGCTTCGGATCCGGGATGGCCGGCGGCGTGAAGCGGGAACCACCCGGGAGCTGCGACGGATCGAGCCGTACGGTCCGGGGGCCCTCTTCCTCCTCGGCCATGACGATCTCCTACCTCTCGGTCGTTCGGGCGGCCGACGAAACCGTCCCACGTGCGAGGAAGGATTTCCGTTGGACAGCTGACAGAACCCCGTTCAGCGCGGAAATGCCGTCGATTCGTTAGCGATGGTCACCGAGGGTCGCCGCGCTCGACCGTTCGGTCGACGATCGGCGTGAGCCGCTCGGCGCCGCGGGCCGCGTCGGCGCTGCTGACCGCAGATTCCGGCGGGCGTCCGCCGACCGTCCTGGGGTCCCCGACGCCTTCGCCGACCGCGGCGCCGTACCCCGCTCGCTCGCGCGCGGGCTGCCGGCCCGCCCCGGCGTGCTCGCCGAGGACGTCGGACTCCCGGACGTCCGGCGGCTGGCCCCCGTCGGGCTGCCCGACGCGCGCGGGCTGCCCGACGTTGCGGGAGCACCCGACGTCCGGCGTCCGGCGCCCGTTGACTCGGGGCTGCTCGACGGGGTACCCGACGCTCGCGGGGTGGCGGACGCGCGCCGCGACTGGTCGGCCGGCGGCGCGGTGCGGGGCCGGAGCACGGTCGGCGACGGCGTCGGCTTGCTTGCGCGCGGCGACGGTTCGCTCGCGCGGTCTTGGGGGCGCCCCGGAACCACGCGCCCCGCCGAGAAGAACTCCGACCACCAGACCGGCGCCACCCGCACCACGTCCCCCGTGGTCGGCGCGTGCACCATCAGGCCGCGGCCGAGGTAGACGCCGACGTGGTGGATCGTGTTCCAGTCGGCTCGATCAGTGGCGAAGAACAGCAGGTCACCGGGGAGCAGCGCGGTGATCGGCACCGGTCGGCTGGCTCGGTACTGCGGCCGTGCGGTACGCGGCAGCAGCACGTCCGACGACGCGTACGCGGTCTGCACCAGACCGGAGCAGTCGAACCGGTCCGGCCCCTCCGCGCCCCACTCGTACGGCTTCCCGCGCTGCGCGAGCGCGTACTCCACCGCGGAGATCGCTGCCTTCCCGGCGGCGCCCTTCGCGTCGCGTAGGTATCGGCGGGCCAGCGCGGCCTCGACGGCGTCCCGACGACGTTCGGCCGCCGCCAGCGCGGACGCCCGCGCTGCCCGCAACCGGCGCAGCGCCTCACCACGGGCGGTGAGGTTCCGGCGGAGCGCATCGACGCGGCTCTGCTGTGCGGCCAGCCGCTCGTCGGCGCGGCGGGCGGCGTCGGCGGCCGCGCGCTCGTGCGCCTCGGCAGCTTCCAGGCTCAACACCGCGGTTCCGAGTTTCGGACGGCCGAGCATGGCGGCGCGCGGATCGACCGCCAGGCCCTCCGGGCGGCTCGCCTCCGCGATGAACGACTCCCGAGCCCAGGCCTCCGCGTCGGACGCGGCCGCTGCCGTGGTCGCCCGGGCGGCGGCGAGCGTGGACGCCGCGGTGGCCTGCGCTGCGGTGAGCGGGGGTAGCGCCTCGCGCGCGTCGGTGAGCTGCTCCGCGACGGCCTCGGCGGCTGCGGACTCGCGCGCGATCCGAGCCAGTGCCGGATCGGTGGTCGGGCGGGCCGGCGTGGTCGCCGGTCGTGCCGATGCGCCGGGGCGCCGTCCGGCGTCGGCCGTCGGTCGGCCGGCCCGTCGCAGCGTGAACGTCGCGGAGATGGCCGGACCGTCCACGCCGTCCGGCAGGTCGATGGCGACCGGCGGCCGGTTGAGCGCCGAGCGGCCCGGCGCGTTGCCGGTATCCCGCGTCGGTACGCCGGACGCGCTGCCGTGCAGTGCGGCGACAGCCTGGCCGGCGTCGGCTCGTGCCAGGCCCGAGCCGGTGACGAGCGTCAGAGCCGTGCCGACGGCGATCGACGCCCGGACCGTCCGAATCGCGGCCTGCTTTTCCCGGCTGCGGAGCAGCGCGGGGACGTTGCGCACCGCGTTCGCCAGTGGCACGAGTGCTGCCGGAGCGCGCAGCGCGCCGGAGAACGAGCGAGGAGGGGAGAAGCGGGTGGATTTCCGGTGTGCGCCGCCCATCAGCCTCGGTTCCCGCTCTCTGGGCTCCGGCTCGCCGAAGGGTGGCTTCGCCGGTTATGTCCGTCTAGAGGCACTAACTGGGTATAGCAAAATATGGGTAAACAGTCACGTCTTTGATCGTTATTGCTCGCTAGTTCGGTATGTCCGGTTGCTGGTGCCGGGTGGGTCTCGACACAGGCGGTCCTAGCCGCAGGTCGTCGGAGCGCGCGTACGCTGGTTGGCATGGATTCCGGCCTCAAGCGTGAGATCGAGCAGAAGGTACGAGCTGGTGAGCGGCTCTCGTACGACGACGGCGTCGCTCTCTACGACTGTGACGACCTGGCCTGGCTCGGTGGCCTCGCGCACGAGGTCCGCACCGCCAAGAACGGCGACGTCGTCGTGTTCAACGTGAACCGTCACCTGAACATGACCAACGTCTGCTCCGCGTCGTGCGCGTACTGCTCGTTCCAGCGGAAGCCGGGCGAGAAGGACGCGTACACGATGCGCATCGAGGAGGCGGTTCGACTCGCCAAGGGCATGGAGTCCGAGGGCCTCACCGAGCTGCACATCGTCAACGGTCTGCACCCGACGCTGCCGTGGCGGTACTACCCGCGGTCGCTGCGCGCGCTCAAGGAAGTTCTGCCGAACGTCTCGCTGAAGGCGTTCACCGCTACCGAGATCCACTGGTTCGAGAAGATCTCCGGCCTGTCCGCCGACGAGATCCTCGACGAGCTGATCGACGCCGGGCTGGAGTCGCTGACCGGCGGTGGCGCCGAGATCTTCGACTGGGAGGTCCGGCAGCACATCGTCGACCACGCCACGCACTGGGAAGACTGGTCGCGGATCCACCGGCTGGCGCACGCGAAGGGCCTCAAGACGCCCTGCACGATGCTGTACGGCCACATCGAGGAGCCGCGTCACCGCGTCGACCACGTGCTCCGACTGCGCGAGCTGCAGGACGAGACCGGCGGCTTCCAGGTGTTCATCCCGCTGCGCTACCAGCACGACGGAGCGAAGCCGGCCGACGGGAAGATCCGTAACCGGCTCGAGGAGCGGACGCAGATGGCGACGCCCGCCGAGTCGCTGAAGACGTTCGCGGTCTCCCGGCTGCTGTTCGACAACGTCCCGCACGTGAAGTGCTTCTGGGTCATGCACGGGCTCTCGCTGGCCCAGCTGTCGCTCAACTTCGGTGTGGACGACCTGGACGGTTCGGTCGTGGAGTACAAGATCACCCACGACGCCGACCGGTACGGGACGCCGAACACGATGCACCGGGACGGGCTGCTCGACCTCATCCGCGACGCCGGGTTCACGCCCGTCGAGCGGAACACACGGTACGAGGTGGTGCGGCGGTACGACGGGCCGACGCCGCTGGCGGAGCGGCGGGCCGAGCCGCAGCCGATGTGGAGCTGATCGCTGATGACTGAGCGGGATCCGGCCGGGCGGTCGAGCACGTTGGAGCAGCTACACCCGGGCTTCCTCTACACGGTGGCTCGTTTCATGGTGTTCGCGGCCTGCGTGATCGTGCTGTTCCTGATCGGGTTCCGCTCCTGGATGCTCGTGCTCGGGGCGTTGCTGCTCTCCGCACCGCTGTCGTTCTTCCTGCTGCGTCGGCAGCGGGAGGCTTTCGCCATGCGCGTCGAGGGGCGGATGAGCAAGCGTCAGCAGGAGAAGGCCAGGCTGCGCGCCGCCCTGGCCGGCGACGACGACGAGCGCTGACCGCTTCTTACCGGCGGCGGCGCGGGCGGGATAACCCGGCTCGGATGGTGGCGGTTCGGGCGGCCGAGACGTCGACCTCCAGATCGAACGGCTCGGTGACGACGATCTGGTCACCGGTCACCCGCTGCACCTCTTCGTACCAGCGTCCGACCCGTCGGTGCTCGACGATCGTGAACGGATCGAGGTCGACGAGCCAGTACGACGGGATGCCTGCGGTCGCGTAGATCCGGGGCTTGGTCTGTCGATCGAGCCGTCCCGTGCCGGGGGAGATGACCTCGACGGCGAGCCGAACCGCGTCACTCTGCGTCCGTGCGTAGCCTTCGCCCACCTCGCGAGGGACGACGATCAGATCGGGGCGTGGGCACTGCCGCTTGTCCTCCATCGCGACGTCGACGTCACTGACGACGACGAAGTCCTCGGGCAACACTCGGTCGAGCGCGACCTGCAGTCGAAAGACGACGGTGTTGTGCAGGTTGACGGGGCTTGCGCACACGATGATGTGTCCGTCGATCAGCTCGTGGCGGATGTCGGTGTCTTCTCCCAGGGCGTCGTAGTCGTCGATCGTCGCGGTGCCGTAGGCGGGGGCCGGGGCGCTCATCAGCTGCACCTGCTTCCGTCGGAAGTTCAATTGGTCACCTCCGATCCTAACCACACGTGCCAACGAGTGCTACCGGCTCAGCATAGTGCGGCGGGAAGACTCTGGGCGTGCAACACGACCAGGCGGGAGACCGCGCGGGTCAACACTACGTAGAGGCGGTTGAGTCCACGGGGCTCCGCGGCGACGATCGCGGCCGGTTCGAGCACGACGACCGTGTCGAATTCCAGGCCCTTCGCTAGCGTCGCCGGCAACACGGTCACCGGCGGCGCCGCGCCGACGCTGCCCGCGGTTCCGGGTGTGGCGTCGGCGGGGGACTCCTCGGGCGGTTGGTCGGCGCGGACCGCGGCGAGACCGGCGGTGGTCAGCGCGCGGAAAATGCGCGCTGTCGTCGCGTCCGCACAAATCAGTGCGACCGAGCCGGGCTCGGCGACGGCGGCCCGCACCAGCGCGACGGCTGCCGTGACCGGGTTCCGCACCTGCTCCACGCTCAGCGCGCCGGGTGCGCGCCGCACCGACCGGGCCGGGGCTACTCCGGCAGCCAGCGCGGGCAGTAGCCGGTTCGCGAACTCGACGATCTCGGCCGGCATCCGGTACCCGGTGGTCAGCGGTGTCACGACCGTGGCCGGCTTGTCCAGGTGGGTCAGCAGGGACGGCCAATCCCGCGCCCCGCTCGCGGCGGTGCCCTGTGCGAGGTCACCCAGGACGGTCAGCGAGCCGTAGGGCGACCGGCGGGCGATCGCCCTGGCCTGCATCGGCGACAGGTCTTGCGCCTCGTCGACGATCACGTGCCCGAAGCCCGGCGTCCGCTCGAGCAGACCGGCGGCCTCGTCGATGAGCACGGCGTCGGCCTCGGTCCAGCGCGGACGTCGGCGGGGCTCCGGCCAGACGATCACGTCCTGCTCGGCGGGGGTGAGGATGCCGTCGGCGGCACGGGCCAGCAGGTCCGCATCGCCGAGCACCCGAGCGACCAGTGCGACCGGGTCGGCGGGCGGCCACACCGCATCGAGCCAGGTCCGCATCGTGCGGGACCGCACCACCCGAGTCACCCAGGCGTCCGACGGCGAACCACCGCGGCGTTCGACCTGTCGGCGGAAGCGCTCGGCGACTCGGTGGGCGACCCGGTCGCGCGCGGTGGAGTACGGCGTTCCGGCGGCGTAGGAGGCTCGAGCCTCGGCGGTGATCTCGCCGAGCTCGCTCGGGCCGAGCCGCAGCCGGGCGCCGGTCTCGGTGTAGACGAGGGGTTCGGAGGGGGCTCGCAGCGCGCTGGTCAGACTCGCGGCGAGTACCGCCGCCATCCGGGCGTCGCCCTTGACCGCGAGCGCCTGGGGGGTGTCCACGGCCCGGACCGGGACGCGATCGACGAGTTGGGTGATCGTCCGCTGCAGCACGTCGACCTCGCCGAGTGCGGGCAGCACCTCGGCGATGTAGCGCAGGAACGCCACGTTCGGCCCCACCACGAGCACGCCGGTGCGGCTCAACCGCTCGCGGTACGCGTACAGCAGGTAAGCCGCCCGGTGCAGGCCCACCGCGGTCTTCCCGGTGCCGGGAGCGCCCTGGATGCAGAGGCTGGTGTCCAGATCGGCGCGGACCAGGGCGTCCTGGTCGGGCTGGATCGTCGCAACGATGTCGCGCATCGGGCCGACGCGCGGACGTTCGATCTCCTCGGTCAGCAGGCGTGAGCCGAGCCCGGCCTCCTCGCCGGAGCCCAGGTGCTCGTCCTCGAACGAGGTCAGCCGCCCCCCGGCGAACCCGAACCGTCGCCGCCGACGCACGCCCTGCGGTGCGAGCGCGCTGGCCTGGTAGAAGGCGGTCGACACCGGTGCGCGCCAGTCGACTACGAGCGGGTCGCCCGCGGCATCGGTGACGTGTCGGCGTCCCACGTGGAACGTCTCGCCGGCGTACGGCGTCCCGGCTGCGGCGAAGTCGAGGCGGCCGAAGAACAGCGGTGTGGTGCCGTCGTCGAGCAGTTGCTCGAGGCGCCGGGCGAGCGCCCTGGCCAGCATCTCCGCGGAGAAGGGGTCACCGGCGACGTCGCTGCGGGTCAGTTCTTCGGTGCGTGTCCGCATGGCGGCCAGCGCGGCGCGGGACGTGGTCAGATGTGCCGCTTCGTGGGCGAGTTCGACGTCCAACGACGTCATCGGGGCCTCCGGGACCTAGGCGGGAGAGGTCCCCACTGCCCTAGGCCCGGCGCAATGTGCGGTCTGCTCCGGGGCGCCCGGCTTCGACGGGGTCGGTCGCCCTTCGGCGACCGGCAAAGACTAGAGCAGGCGACGAGGGGCCGCGAGCCGTTTGTCGCCGGCTCCCTGCCCGGTTGCCCCCGCGGGAAGAGCCGAGAATAACTCTGGAAAATTGTGGAATAATGTCCAGTAAGTCACAGTTCGGCCGCCCTCGCGGTAGGAGAGGAGTCCGTCCGTGCTCAAGCGCACACGGTTGAACGATGCGAAGACCAAGGTCACGTTCTCGCTGCCGATCGACGAGACGACACCCTCGGTCAGCGTCGTCGGGGACTTCAACGGATGGCAGCCGGGCAAGCACGAGTTGACGCCGCGTCGCAACGGCACCCGGAGCGTCACGCTGACGTTGCCGACCGGCGTGCACCGCTTCCGGTACCTCGGCACCGGTGGTGTCTGGCTCGACGACGCCGAGGCCGATCGGATCGATGCCCAGGGCAGTGTCCTGGAGGTATAGGCCACCTTTGGGGCGTCCGGGGAAAGGCCGACGTACTGTCGAGCCGTGAGACAGGACGCGCCGCGCCGCCCCCGGGTCGGACACATCCAATTCCTGAACTGTCTTCCGATCTACTACGGGCTCGTGCGCACCGGTGCCCTGCTGGACGTCGAGCTGACCAAGGACACCCCGGACCGCCTCAGTGAGTCCCTGGTGCGCGGCGATCTCGACATCGGGCCGATCAGCCTGGTCGAGTACCTGCGCAACGCCGATCAGCTCCTGCTGCTCCCCGACATCGCGGTCGGCTCGGACGGGCCGGTCCTCTCGGTCAACGTCGTGTCGCAGCGGCCCTTAACGGAGCTGGACGGTCGGCCGGTCGCGCTCGGTTCGACGAGCCGGACCAGCGTCCTGCTCGCCCGGATGTTGCTCGCCGAGCGGTACGACGTGCGGCCGGAGTACTACGTGTGCCCGCCCGACCTGGGCGTGATGATGCAGGAAGCCGATGCGGGCGTCCTGATCGGGGACGCTGCGCTGCGGGCGCTCTACGAGGGTCCGGACATGGGCCTGACCGTCACCGACCTCGGTGAGGCCTGGCGCGAGTGGAGCGGCCTGCCGATGGTGTTCGCGGTCTGGGCGGTGCGGCGCGACTTCGCCGAGCGGCACCCCGGCCAGGTCAAGGACGTCCACGACGCGTTCCTGCGCTCGCGGGACCTGTGCCTCACCCAGATCGACGAGGTCGCCGTGGACGCCGCCCGCTGGGAGGTGTTCGATGCACACACGCTCGCGAACTACTTCCGCACGCTCGACTTCTCGCTCGGCGAGCGGCAGGTCGAGGGGCTGCGGGCGTTCGCGGCGAAGGCGGCGGCCGCCGGCGAGGCGCCACCGCTGCCGGCCGAGGGGCCGGAGTTCGTCCAGCTCTGAGGGTGATTGTCGGATCTCCGGCGCGCGTCGTTGTCGGATCCTGAACCCCCAGGGGGCCGAGATCCGACAACCACGGCGGCGCCTTGCCGAGGCGCGGGATCGTGGACAGCTGTGATCACCCTTGAGCCGCGGTCGCGTGCGGCGCGCCCGCTCGCCGCGTTGGCGGGAATCGTGGCGGCGGCCACCGCGCTCGGCGTCGCGGAGATACTCGCGGCGTTCGTCGGACCGTCGTCCTCGCCGCTGACCGCGGTCGCGGGTGAGGTCGTGGATCGGCTTCCGCGGTCGGTCGAACAATTCGGGGTTCGGACGTTCGGCAGCTGGGACAAGCCGCTGCTCACGGCGGTGATTCTGCTGTCGCTCGCGGCGGCGGCAGCGCTGGCGGGCGTGCTCGCAGTACGTCATATAAGCTTCGGTTTGGGAGTAATTGCGGTATTTGCTGCCGTCGGGGCATTCGCGACCGCCGCTCGTCCGGACTCGACCAGCTTCGCGGTGATCCCGACGCTGGTCGGCGCCGGGGCTGCGATGGGGGTGCTGTACGCGCTCGCCGCGCGGGCCCGAGAGGCCGGTGCGACGCTGGACGCGGAGGCGCGGGCATCGCAGTACTCCCGACGAACCGCGGAGCCGGCCGATGTCGGGGGTACGGCCGGCTCCGCTTCCCAGCTCGACTCCGCTTCCCAGCTCGGCTCCGCTTCCCAGCCCCGCCCTGCTTCGCCGGGCTCCGCGGTTGAGGCGGAGGCGCCGTGGCTGGTCGGGGGTGGGGGCACTGCGTCGCGGCGGATGTTTCTCACGATCGCGGGTGGCACGGCCGGAGCGGCGGTGGTCGCCGGTGGGGCCGGTCGCCTGCTCGCACGCTGGCGAGGAGTGAGCGACCAGCGGGCGGCGATCCGCCTCCCCGAGCCCGCGTCGCCCGCACCGGCGGTCCCGGCAGGCGCGCGCCTCGACGTCCGCGGCATCACGCCGCTGACCACCCCGAACGACACGTTTTACCGGGTCGACACCGCGTTCGTGCTCCCGCAGGTCGACCCGAACTCCTACCGGCTCCGCATCCACGGGCGGGTCGGTCGCGAGCTCACGCTCAGCTACCAGGACCTCCTGGACCTGCCGCTGATCGAACGCGACATCACGCTGGCGTGCGTCTCCAACGAAGTCGGTGGCGACCTCGCCGGTAACGCCCGCTGGCTCGGCGTCCGACTGGCCGATCTGCTCGACCGGGTCGACCCGGACCCGGACGCGGACCAACTCGTCGGACGCTCCGCGGACGGCTGGACCTGCGGCACACCGACCGCCGCCTGCCGCGACGGCCGGGACGCGATGCTGGCGATCGGCATGAACGGAGAGCCGCTACCGATCGCGCACGGCTTCCCGGTGCGGATGGTCGTCCCTGGCCTCTACGGCTACGTCTCGGCGACGAAGTGGCTCGTCGACCTGGAGCTCTCCCGGTTCAGTGACTTCGACGCCTACTGGGTGCCGCGCGGTTGGTCGCGGGAGGCCCCGATCAAAACGACGTCGAGGATCGACACCCCACGACAG
The DNA here is from genome assembly GCF_039536245.1 of Cryptosporangium minutisporangium. Classification (NCBI taxonomy): domain Bacteria; kingdom Bacillati; phylum Actinomycetota; class Actinomycetes; order Cryptosporangiales; family Cryptosporangiaceae; genus Cryptosporangium; species Cryptosporangium minutisporangium. Next base: position 119,749 of record NZ_BAAAYN010000048.1, read on the forward strand.
TCCGACCGGGTCTCCGGCACGATCACGGTCGCTGGGGTGGCTTGGGCGCAGCGTCGGGGGATCACCCGCGTCGAAGTTCGCGTCGATGAGGGCCCGTGGGGGTCGGCGACTCTCGCGGCGGCGGACTCGGTCGACGTCTGGCGGCAGTGGCGGTGGGAGTGGGACACCGCGACCGTCGGCGCCGGACGCCACACGCTCGAGGTGCGGGCGACCGACGGTGCCGGAGCGACGCAGTCCGGTGACTACCGCCCGCCGGCTCCGAACGGCTCCGAAGGCTGGCACCACATCAGCGTCGTCGTCCGCTAACGCGCTGGCCGGTCGGGCCGCCCGCAGTCAGGCGGGGCGGCCCCGACCGGCGACCGATCAGCCGAGACCGAGGCGGGACAGCACCTCACCGGAGTAGCCCGCGTTCTCGTTCGCGAGCTCCTCGAGGTCGACGTCGTGGTCGATCTCGTCGGCGGCGATCCGGTCGAGGAGGTAGGCCATCGACTCGCGGACCAGGTCCGTTTCGGTCTCCCGGTCGTCCGGATCGAGCGCCAGCTGGTCGAGCAGATCGTCCGGCACCACGACGCGATGGTTGGTGGTGTCGGTCCCCTCGGTGAGGGTTACGGCGTACTCGTGTGGCCCCAGTGGCCGGACATCGATCTTCTGCATGGACGGCCGGTTACCCACTCCGCGGTTGTGCACTCCACGAACTCCGCCAGCCGCACCCGGGTTACGCTCGACCTCGTGACCGGAAACGCTGCCACTGCCGCCATCCTCCAGCGCGCCGCCGACGGCGGCCGGATCTCGCCGGAGGAGGCGTTGCTGCTGTACACCGACGCGCCACTGCACGCGCTCGGCGAGGCGGCCGACACGGTGCGGCGCCGGATGTATGGCGATATCGCCCACATCGCGACGTACATCATCGATCGGAACATCAACTACACGAACGTCTGCGTCACCGCGTGCAAGTTCTGCGCGTTCTACCGCGCGCCCAAGCACAAGGAAGGCTGGTCGCACGATCTCGACGAGATCCTGCGCCGGTGCGACGAGGCCGTGAAGCTCGGTGCGACGCAGATCATGCTCCAGGGCGGCCACCACCCGGAGTACGGCGTCGAGTACTACGAGACGGTGTTCGGCGCGATCAAGCGTGAGTTCCCGTCGCTGACGCTGCACTCGCTCGGTGCCTCCGAGGTCGAGCACATGTCGAAGGTCTCCGGCGTTCCGATCGAGGAATCGATCACCCGGATCCACGCGGCCGGTCTCGACTCGTTCGCCGGCGCCGGCGCCGAGATCCTGGTGGAGCGGCCGCGGAAGGCGATCGCGCCGCTGAAGGAGTCCGGTGAGCGCTGGCTCGAGGTGATGGAGACCGCGCACCGGCTCGGCGTCGAATCGACCGCGACGTTCATGATGGGGACCGGCGAGACCAACGCCGAGCGCATCGAGCACATGCGGATGATCCGTGACGTGCAGGACCGCACCGGCGGGTTCCGCTCGTTCATCCCGTGGACCTACCAGCCCGAGAACAACCATCTCAAGGGGCGCACGCAGGCCACCAGCCTCGAGTACCTGCGGCTCGTCGCCGTCGCCCGGTTGTTCTTCGACAACGTCCGCCACCTGCAGGGTTCCTGGCTCACCACGGGCAAGGACATCGGTCAGCTCACGCTGCACTACGGCGCGGACGACTTGGGTTCGGTCATGCTCGAGGAGAACGTGGTCTCCAGCGCCGGCGCGAAGCACCGGTCGAACCGCACCGAGCTGATCCACCTGATGCGCAGCGCCGGGCGGACGCCGGCCCAGCGCGACACGCTCTACAACCACCTGATCGTCCACGACGACCCGGCGAACGACCCGAGCGACGAGCACATCGTGTCCCACTTCGCGTCGACCGCCCTGCCCGGCGGCGGCGTCGGCCGCAACCTGCCGCTGGTCGAAGCCTCCTAGGAAGCTCTCGGCGCGCGCGATGCGCCGTTGCGCGCGATGATTCGTAGGTGGCGAGTGACGAGCGCGGTGGGGCGTCCGAGGCGGTACGCCCGTCCTGGGCCGGTCCCCGCCTGACCGCGGGCGCGGTGGCCCGGCGGCTCGGCGTCGCGGTGACCACGCTCCGGACGTGGGATCAGCGGTACGGCCTCGGACCGAGTGAGCACGAGGCCGGCCGGCACCGGCGGTACTCCGCAGAGGACGTCCGGCGGCTGGAGATGATGCGGCGCCTGACGTTCCAGGGGGTTTCCCCGGCGGACGCCGCGCGTACGGCTCTGGCCGCCAACCCGGGGGAGCTGGCCGAGCCCGCGCCCCGGCCGGGTGGACGCGTGCCGAGCCGGCGGGTGATGCCGGTCGGGCTCGCGCAGGCGGCAGCGCGTGGCCTGGCCAGGGCCGCGGGCAGCATGGACTCCGACGCGATCTCCGAGGAGATTCGCACCTGTCTGCGTACGTACGGCACGGTGCTGACGTGGAGCGAAGTGCTGGTTCCGGTGCTCACCGCGTTGGGCCAGCGGTGGCAGGCCGGTCACGGCGTCGTCGAGATCGAACACCTGCTGTCCTGGCACATCTCGACCGAGCTGCGGCTCGTCGTGCCCGGACCGGCGGGTCCTCGACGGGCTCGCTCGGCCGACGAGCCGGTGCCCGCGCTCGCGCCGCCCCGGACGCTGCTCGCCGCGGTGGAGGAGGAGCAGCACACGCTGCCGCTGGAGGCCCTGGCCGCCGCCCTGCGCGAGGCTCGGCGCGGAACCCGGATCCTGGGCGCCCGGGTGCCCACCGACGCGATGGTCGAGGCGGTGCGGCGTACCGGTCCGTCGGTGGTCGTGCTGTGGTCGCAGGTGCCGGAGACCGCGGACCCGACGGTGTTCGGGCGGCTGGCCGGGCTCGGGCGTCCGCTGCGGATGATCGCGGCCGGGCCCGGGTGGCTCGGAGCGCGACGGCGGCTGCCCGCGGGGGTGGCGCAGCCGACTTCGCTCGTCGAGGCGGTCGAAGGTGTGCTCGCCGCGCTGGGTGGTCCGAGCGGCAGCGGTGCTTCTCGAGATGCGAGTCGACGGCTCTCGCGGTAGGAATCGACTCACAAGCGATGCAGGTTGAACGGGACGAGGTCGAGATGAGCACGCGAACCAACGGCAGCGCTCGGCCGGTCGGACTGGTCAAACCCAGACAGACCAGCGCAGACGTGCGAGCCCGCGTCGGACTGGCGCTGGAGGACTTCCTGGCCGACTACGTTGCCGTGCTCGGACGGATCGGCGAGGAGCTGTCCGACCTCGACGGGCCGCTGCAGACCGCGGTCCTCGCTGGGGGTAAGCGACTGCGCCCGCTGTTCGCCTACTGGGGCGCGCGGGCCGCGGGAGCGGCGGACGAGGAAGGGCTGATCCGGGTCGCCGCGTCGCTGGAGCTCCTCCACGCCTTCGCGCTCATCCACGACGACGTGATGGACGACTCCGACCTCCGCCGAGGTCGTCCTTCGGCGCACCGCGCGATCGAGGCCGCTCACCGGGCGGCCGAGCGGCACGGCGACCCCGCCCGGTTCGGTCAGGCGGCCGCGATCCTGCTGGGGGACCTGCTGCTGGTGCTCTCCGAGCAGATGCTCGCGACCGCAGGGCTGCCGACCACTGCGGCGCTGCGGACGCGGGACGTCTTCGCGTCGATGCGGCTGGAGTTGATGGCCGGGCAGTACCTCGACATCGCAGCACCGACGCGGGGCGGGGTGCCGCTGGAGCGTGCGCTGCGGATCGCCCGGTACAAGAGCGGGAAGTACACGGTCGAGGCGCCGCTGCACCTGGGCGCCGCGGTGGTCGGGGCTCCGGCGTCGGTGGTGGACGCCTACACCGCGTTCGCGCTGCCGCTCGGCGAGGCGTTCCAGTTGCGGGACGACCTGCTCGGGGTGTTCGGGGACAGCGCCGTGACCGGTAAGCCGTCCGGAGAGGACCTGCGGGAGGGCAAGCAGACCGTCCTGATCGCGCTGGCGCGCGAGCAGGCGTCGGACGCCCAGCGGGCCCTCCTCGCCGCGCGTCTGGGCGATCCCGACCTGGACGACGAGGGGGTCGCGGCGCTGCGCGGGCTGATCGTCGAGACCGGCGCGCGGGACGGGGCCGAGCGGATGATCGCTGAGCGGTGCCACCACGCGCTGGCGGTGCTGGAGAGTGCGCCGCTGACCGCGGAGGGCCGCTCAGCCCTCCGCGAGCTGGCCGTCGCCGCCGTGGACCGCACGGCATGAAACCGGGGTCTGAGCGCCGCTCAGACCCCGGTTCGGTGCACGGCTCAGGGGGTGGCTTCGCGGAGGAGGCGCGGCACCACTTTGCCTGTCGCGTTGCGGGGCAGCTCGTCCAGGAAGTACACGTCGCGCGGTACGGAGAACCGGGCGGCCCGGTTCTTCACCAAGTCACGTACCTCGTCCGCGTCCAGCGAGTACCCGTCGTTCAGGACGACGTACGCCGCGAGCCGCTGACCCCAGTCCGGGTCCGGAACCCCCACCACCGCAACCTCGCGAACCCCCTCGGCCTCGCTGAGGATGTTCTCGACCTCGCGCGGGAACACGTTCTCTCCACCGGAAACGATCATGTCGTCGTCCCGGCCGTCCACGAAGAGGAGCCCGTCCGCGTCCAGGTGACCGACGTCGCCGGTGCTCATGAATCCGCGTCGGACCTCCTTGTTCGCCCCGTTCGTGTACCCCTCGAACAGCATCCCGTTCGCGACGAAGATCCGGCCCGGCGTCCCGGCCGGGAGGTCGTTGCCGCTCTCGTCCAGGATCGCCAACTGCGTTCCGAGCGGGGCCTGGCCGGCGGTCCGCGGCTCCCGGCGCATGTCGCTCGGCGTCGCGATCGTCGCCCACGACACCTCGGTCGTCCCGTACAGGTTGTAGAGCACGTCGCCGAACGCGTCCATGAAGTGCAGCGCGAAGTCGCCGATCAACGCCGAGCCGCTGCTCGCGACCGCGCGCAGGGCGCTCAGGTCGTACTTGCTGCGGACGTCCGGCGGCAGCTCCAGCATCCGCTGCATCATGATCGGGACGACGAACACGCCGCCGGCGCGGTGTTGGGCGATGTCGGCGAGCAGGGCCTCCGGCTCGAACCGGCGGCGGAGAACCAGCGTCGCGCGTAACCCCATCCCGACCTGCAGGCCGGCGAACCCCCAGGTGTGGAACAGCGGGGCCGGGATCGCGATCGTGTCCCGAACCTTCAACGGGATCTTGGACAGGATCGAGCCGAGCGCGCCCAGACCGTGCGGCGGCGGTCGGCGGGCGCCCTTCGGAGCGCCGGTGGTGCCGGACGTAAGCACGATCGTCCGGCCGACCACCTCGGGCGGTGAGGCCTTTCCGCCCGGGTTCGCGGCGACCAGGTCCTCCAGCGTCGTCAGATCCTGACTCTCGCCGTCCGTCCACGCGAGCAACACCTGGACGCCCGGCGGCGGGGTGCCGATCAGCGGCAGGAACTCCTCGTCCGCGATGATCAGCTCGACCTTCTGTTCACGAAGGACGGTCTGGATCTGGGTCGCCGAGAGGCCGGTGTTCAGCAGCACGGTGTCGGCGCCGAGCGTCGCGGAGGCAACCAGCGCCTCGATCAGCCCGGCGTGGTTGCGGCAGAGCACCGAGACCCGGCTCTTGCCCTTCATCCCGAGCGCGGCCAGGCCCTGCGACATGCGGGTGGCTCGGTCGATCAGCTCGGTGAACGTGACCTGCCGACGCTCGTCGATCAGGGCGATCCGCTGCGGGTCCCGGGCGGCCGCGCTGGTGTAACCGCCGGCCAGGCTCAGCCCCCAGCTCTTCAGCGCGACGAGCTGCCGAGTGACCCGGTCCGGTCGGCCGGGCGCGATCACCCCCGCCCGGATCAGCGTCGTGGCCAGCTGGGACGTGTACGCCAATTTGCTGCCGGTCGGGCTGGCGAGGGTTTCCTGCGCTGCCATTCGGTGACACCTCGTTCCTCGGGAGCGGGGGTTACTCGGGAGGTAGGGCCTTACGGCTACGACGTGGGGATGACGAAGATCTTGGCGAGCACGGCGGCGAGCCCCAGGTCGCCGCGGACCTTCAGCTTGCCGGTCATGAACATCGTGGTGGGCTTCGCGTTGCCGGAGGTCAACAGCAGGAACTCCGGCCCGCCGAGCATGATCGTGGTGTCGGCGCCGTGCTGCACGACCGAGTTGGCCTCGCACCGATCGCCGTGGAGAACCAACTCGTACTCGTCGACGCCGCCGTCCGGCCGCCCGGAGACTTTCCAGTGGATGACCTTCGGCGGGCGGGGCTCACCGGCCCGGTAGTGGTCGGCGAACCGATGGAAGATCTGGTCCAGGACCACCGACCGCACCGGGCTGCTCATCACCGCTTCGAGCTGGTCGCGGCGGGCGCGTCCGATCAGCCGGGCGAACGCCGCGGGGTCGACGGCCTCGAGGCCCTCGGTGCCACCCGGCTCTCCGGCCTGCTGCGAGGCCGCGGTCAGCAGCTCCTGGAATTCAGCGGTGCTGATCTTCTTGGGATCAATCTCGGCCAGTTGCCGAGGATCGAAGGACGACACGGTGGTGCTCCCTCTGTTCGACTTAACGCGCCAGTAGGTTACTCCCGAGTTAAACAAGCGGGCTACTGATTCCTTCAAACTCTGCCATCAATCGGTGGGAACGAACAGGTCGTCGGCGCTGGACGTGGCGCGAGCGCCCAGGCCGAGCCTGACTAGGCTGAGCGGCATGACGCGCGCATCCCTGGACAAGCGACCGAGAGACGTAGCGGCGATGTTCGACCAGGTCGCGCGCCGGTACGACCTCACGAACACGGTGATCTCGTTCGGCCAGGACCGGCGCTGGCGTGCGCTCACCGCGGACGTGCTGGACCTGCGGCCGGGGGAGCGGTGCCTGGATCTCGCGGCCGGTACCGCGGTCTCCACCGCGGAGCTCGCGCACTCCGGCGCCGAGGTGATCGCCTGCGACTTCTCGCTCGGCATGCTGCGCGAGGGGCGGGACCGCGGCGTCCCGCTGGTGGCCGGCGACGCGATGCACCTACCGTTCCCGGACGCCGCGTTCGACGCGGTGACGATCTCGCTCGGGCTGCGGAACGTGGCCGACACCGCGGCCGGGCTCGCCGAGATGGCGCGGGTGACGAAGCCCGGCGGGCGGCTCGTCGTGCTGGAGTTCAGCCACCCGACGTGGGCGCCGTTCCGGACCGTCTACACCGAGTACCTGATGCGGGCCCTACCGCAGGTCGCGCGGACGGTGAGCAGCGCACCGGACGCCTACGTCTACCTGGCCGAGTCGATCCGCGCCTGGCCGGACCAGGCCGAGCTCGCCGGTGTGATCGCTGCCCACGGCTGGCGCTCCGTCCGCTGGCGGAATCTCTCCGGCGGAATAGTCGCCCTCCACCACGCTTTGAGGGCGGCCCGCTGAGAGCGACGGATGACAGGCGAGCACGACGACTTGAGACGCAAGGCAAATGTCGCGGCGTCGTCGTGCTCGACTGTCCCCGATGCTCTCAGCGGGCTCCACGTTCAAGCAAACGGCGCTCGGCGCCTTTCTAGCGAACGGTCAAGCACGCCACCCGAGTGCCGGCCATGCCCGCCTTGCCGGGGGCGGTCTGCGTCTTCTCGGCGTGGACGACCAGCGACTGGGGCCTCGCGCTGAACCGCCACGGTTGCGTGCTCTTGCTCGTGCCGACGCCCTGCGAGTCGGTGGTGACGTCGAGCCACACCTCGTTCTGCGGGTTGGCGTAGGTCGGGTTCACCGAGGGCGGGGACGCGGCCGCTGCCGGGTCGGGGCGGTGCTGGTAGTGCGGGCCGGCCGCAGCACCGGTGCGGCCGCACGGCTTCGTGTGCAGGTGCGCGCCGTAGGTGCGGTTCGGGTTCAGGCCCCGGACGTTGAGCGTCACGGTCGTCGCGTCGGCGATCTCGGCGACGGTCAACTGGGCGAAGGCGCCGGACGGAACGAGCGTCGGGTCGTAGGTGACCGCGACGCTGTTCGGCGAGTAGTCGCTGAACGTCCCCTCGGCGACCGTCGGCTGGGCCGCTTCCACCGCAGCGGATGCCGACTCCTCCTGCGACCTGGTTTCCTCCCGGGACGCCCCACCGCACCCGGCGGTGAGCAGCGAAGTGGCCACGAGGACGAGTGCTGCCGAACGGCGCATCACGGTCTCCTAGGGACGGCGGGGATCGCTGGGGGACGAGCAATCAGCGTAAGTGTGGATATGTGGCGGTTTGGCTCCTCGGCGACGCTACTCCTCGCGTCGATTTTTTGTGACCCCCCGCACAAGCGATTCGTGGCCGGAAGGCGCGGGCAAAACGCCGTAAAGCCTGGTGTTCGCTCGGGGTGCGATGGGGCTGGTCGGGCTCGCGTCGACCACCGTTCACCGGGGTTAGGCGAGCCTTAGTACCCAGGCATGTGATGCGCGGCATAGACTGCCTCTGCTGAGTTCGTGAACATTTTCACAAGCGCACGTAAGCCCTGCCCGATGGCCCCCTCTATCAGCAACACAGTCGAGAGGCAGCCGTGACCACCGAGCCCGCTCCCCGCGGTGCCGAGCCCCCCGTGGTCGACACCGCCGCCGATAGCCTTTCCGTGAGCCCGACCGGCACCGCCGGCAGGCTGGAAAGAGCTGCCTCCGTCGGCCCGGTCGAAACCCGGGCCGACGCGGACGTGATCGTGGTCGGCGCTGGGCCTGCGGGCTCGGCCGCCGCTTACCACCTGGCCCGGTCCGGGCTCGACGTCCTGCTGCTCGAGAAGACCGAGTTCCCCAGGGAGAAGGTCTGCGGCGACGGACTGACCCCGCGCGCGGTCCGTTCGCTGATCTCGATGGGCATCGACACGTCGGTCGAGAACGGCTGGCTGCACAACAAGGGGCTGCGAGTCATCGGCGGCGGCGTCCGGATGGAGCTGCCCTGGCCCGACCTGGCGGCCTACCCGAACTACGGCCTCACCCGGACCCGGATGGACTTCGACGACATGCTGTCGAAGGCTGCCGTGAAGGCCGGCGCCCAGCTGCGTACCTCGACGACCGTCACCGGCCCGGTGCTCTCCACCGCCGGGCGGGTCGTCGGGGTGGAGGCCGAGGTCGGGCCGGAGAAGACGTCGGCCACCTACCGTGCGCCGCTGGTGATCGCCGCCGACGGTGTCTCCGGCCGATTCGCGCTCGCGCTGGGGCTGGCCCGCAACGAGGCCCGGCCGATGGGTGTCGCGGTGCGTCGGTACTACGAGAGCCCGCGCCACGACGACGACTACCTGGAGTCGTGGCTGGAACTCTGGGACAAGGTCGACGGCAAGGATCGGCTGCTGCCCGGCTACGGCTGGATCTTCGGCCTCGGTGACGGCCGGTCGAACGTCGGTCTGGGCATCCTCAACAGCTCCGCGGCGTTCAAGGACGTCAACTACCGGCAGCTGCTCAAGACCTGGATGGCGAGCACTCCAGAGGAGTGGGGCTATCGCGAGGAGAACGCCGACGGCCCGATCCGGGGCGCGGCGTTGCCGATGGGCTTCAACCGCAAGCCGCACTACACCCGCGGGCTCATGCTGGTCGGCGACGCCGGCGGCATGGTGAACCCGTTCAACGGTGAGGGCATCGCCTACGCGATGGAGTCCGGCGAGATCGCCGCCGAGGTCGCCGTCCAGGCCCTCGCGCGCGCCGCCGGGCCGAGCCGGGAGCGTGCACTCCGCGCCTACCCGACTCTGCTCACCGAGCGGTACGGCGGGTACTACCGCCTCGGTGGCGTGTTCGTGAAGCTGATCAGCAACCCGGACGTCATGAAGGTCGCCACCCGCCACGGGCTGCCGCATCCGCTTCTCATGCGCTTCGTTCTCAAATTGCTCGCGAATCTCACCGACCCTCGCGGTGGGGACGCCATGGACCGGGTCATCAACGGCCTGTCCAAGCTGGCGCCCGCGGTGTGATTGAGTACGTCCGAATGGCACCAGGCAGAACTCCCCGTTAACCAAAGCGACCCTCACTAAGGAACTGCATCCCGCGTCAACTGCAGCCAGGGAAACAGGCCATCGTCGGTCTGGGCCCTGGCGTCCCCGGATCACTCGTCCGGTGTGGAAGATTCGGGTCGTAGCCCACAGATAGACGCAGGACCAATAGCTCAACGGCACCTCCTCGCTGAACACTGACGTCCGGGAAGGGAACCGATGGACACCGGTGGTTCACTCGCGCTCTATGCGCCGATCGTCGGCCTCTTCGTGCTCGCCGCTCTCTTTGCGGTGTTCAGTGTCGGTGCGGCGGCGGTCGTCGGGCCCAAGCGCTACAACAAAGCCAAACTCGACGCCTACGAATGCGGCATCGAGCCGTCACCCCAGGCAACCGGCGGTGGCCGATTCCCGATCAAGTTCTATTTGACCGCGATGCTGTTCATCATCTTCGACATCGAGATCATCTTCCTTTACCCGTGGGCGGTCGCCAACGAGGCGCTCGGCCTGTTCGGGCTGGTGGAGATGGTGCTGTTCATCGCCACCGTGTTCATCGCCTACGCGTACGTCTGGCGTCGCGGCGGCCTGGACTGGGACTGAGTCCCGCCAAGACTCGTCCGCTCGTATCGATCCACCGACTGAACTGACCGTCTGAATAACCGGTTGAGACCGGATACCCGGTCGACCGGACTGAGAGGGGTCCGCGCCATGGGGCTGGAGGAGAAACTCCCCGGCGGGGTGCTGGTGACCACCGTCGAGAAGATCGTCAACTGGAGCCGTAAGTCGTCGATGTGGCCGGCCACCTTCGGGTTGGCCTGCTGTGCCATCGAGATGATGACGACCGGAGCCGCCCGGTACGACTTCGCCCGCTTCGGAATGGAGCGGTTCAGCGCTACTCCCCGGCAGGCGGATCTGATGATCGTCGCCGGTCGGGTGAGCCAGAAGATGGCGCCGGTGCTGCGGCAGATCTACGACCAGATGCCGGAGCCGAAATGGGTGCTCTCGATGGGCGTCTGCGCCAGCTCGGGTGGAATGTTCAACAACTACGCGATCGTCCAGGGCGTCGATCACGTGGTGCCGGTTGACATGTATCTGCCGGGTTGTCCGCCACGGCCGGAAATGCTGCTGGACGCCGTCCTCAAACTGCACGAAAAGGTCATGCACGAGCCGCTCGGGCCGAAGCGCCGCGCCGAGCTCGCGGAGGCGCGGGCGAACGGAACCGCGGAGCGGTACGGCACCATGCCGTCCTCGTTCCGGCACGACAAGACGCTCCGCCGGGAGTGGGAGAAGGCCGCAGCCGAAGGGCGCGCCGAGCAGTTCCGGATCGAAGAGGCCGCACGGCAGATCGAGGCAGGGGTGGCCCGCAAGTGAGCACCAACGGCGCCGGCGAGCCCGGCACGGGCGAGGGCAGCGAGCAGGGCACCCGCAAGGGGATGTTCGGCGTCTCCGGCTCGGGTGACACGTCCGGGTTCGGCGGGCTGGTCCGGCCGGTCGGCGACCCGCACGGAGCCCAGCGCCCCTACGGCGGCTACTTCGACGAGGTCGCCGACCTCCTCGCCGAGGAGCTGGCCAAGCGGGACGTCGGATTCGAGAGCGCGGTCACCCGCGTCGTCGTCGACCGCGGCGAGCTGACGCTCTACGTCCGTCCCGAGCGCATCGTCGAGGTCTGCCAGCTACTGCGCGACAGCGATGGCCTGCGCTTCGAGCTGTGCAGCTCGGTCTCCGGCGTCGACTACCTGGACGCCCCGCTGAGCACCGACCCGACCGAGCAGTCCGAGCGGCTGCACGTCGTCTACCACCTGACCAGCATGACCTACCGGCGGCGGATCCGGCTGGAAGTGGGCGTCACCGTCGAGAACCCGCACGTCCCGTCGGTCACCTCGGTCTACCCGACCGCGGACTGGCAGGAGCGCGAGGTCTGGGACATGTTCGGCGTCGTCTTCGACGGCCACCCGGCGCTCACCCGAATCCTGATGCCCGACGACTGGGACGGCCACCCGCAGCGCAAGGACTACCCGCTCGGCGGTGTCCCGGTCGAGTACAAGGGCGCGGAGATCCCGCCGCCCGACACCCGCCGGGCTTACCGATGACCGGCGCACTCGGCCAGGAGGTGGCCAAATGACCCAGACCACGGACCCGTACGCCGACTCCCGGGAGACGACCGAGGGCCGCGTCTACACCGTCACCGGCGGTGATTGGGACTCGATCCACGCCGAAGATCCGCTGGCCAGCGAGCGCATCGTCGTCAACATGGGCCCGCAGCACCCGTCGACGCACGGGGTGCTGCGTCTCGTCCTCGAGCTCGAGGGCGAGACGATCACCGAGGCCCGCACGGTCATCGGGTACCTGCACACCGGCATCGAGAAGAACACCGAGTACCGGACCTGGACGCAGGGCACCACGTTCGTCACCCGGATGGACTACCTGTCGCCGCTGTTCAACGAGACCGGCTACTGCCTCGCGGTGGAGAAGCTGCTCGGCGCCGAGGTGCCGGAGCGGGCCACCACGATTCGCGTCCTGCTGATGGAGCTCAACCGGATCAGCTCGCACTTGGTCTGGCTCGCCACCACCGGGATGGAGCTCGGCTCCACCACGATGATGATCTACGGCTTCCGCGAGCGGGAGCACGTGCTCGACCTGTTCGAACTCATCACCGGGCTCCGGATGAACCACGCCTTCATCCGGCCGGGCGGGCTGGCGCAGGACCTGCCGGTCGACGCGGTCGACAAGATCCGCGAATTCATCCCGTACATGCGGGACAAGATCGAGGATTACGAGAAGCTGCTGACCGGCCAGCCGGTCTGGAAGGCACGCACCAAGGACGTCGGCTTCCTCGACGTCACCGGCTGCCTGGCGCTCGGGGTCACCGGCCCGGTGCTGCGGTCGGCCGGTCTGCCGTGGGACCTGCGCAAGACGATGCCGTACTGCGGTTACGAGAACTACGACTTCGACGTGGTCACCGAGACCACCGGCGACGTCTTCGGCCGGTACCTGGTGCGGGTCAACGAGATGCGGCAGTCGCTGCGGATCATCGAGCAGGCGCTCGACCGGCTGGCGCCGGGGCCGGTGATGGTGACCGACAAGAAGATCGCCTGGCCGGCGCAGCTCGCGCTCGGCAAGGACGGCATGGGTAACTCGCTGGAGCACGTCCGGCAGATCATGGGCCAGTCGATGGAGGCCCTGATCCACCACTTCAAGCTGGTGACCGAGGGCTTCCGGGTGCCGCCGGGCCAGGTCTACGTCGGGATCGAGTCGCCCCGCGGTGAGCTGGGCTACCACGTCGTGAGCGATGGCGGCACCAGGCCCTATCGCGTCCACGTGCGGGACCCCAGCTTCGTGAACCTGCAGGCGTTCCCTGCGATGGTCGAGGGTGCGCCGATCGCGGACGCGATCGCGTCCGGCGCCTCCCTCGACCCGGTAATGGGGGGCGTTGACCGGTGACGGCGGGAACTTTCGATCTGAGCGAGGCCGCAGCATGAGTGAGCTGACCGACGAAACGGTCCGCGCCGACCTGATCGAGCAGGCCGCGACGATCATCGCGCGCTACCCGGAGGGGCGGTCCCGTTCCGCGCTGCTGCCGATGCTGCACCTGGTGCAGTCGGTGGACGGGTACGTGAGCCCGGCCGGGATCGCGTTCTGCGCCGAGCAGCTCGGGATCACCAAGGCCGAGGTGGCCGCGGTCGCGACGTTCTACACGATGTACAAGCGCCGCCCGACCGGCGAGTACTTGGTGAGCGTCTGCACCAACACGATGTGCGGTGTGCTCGGCGGAGACAAGGCGTACGAAGCGCTCTCGGCCTATCTCGAGGTGGGGCACGACCAGACCACCGAGGACGGCCGGATCACGCTGGAGCACGCCGAGTGCCTCGCGGCGTGCGACTACGCGCCGGTGATGACCGTCAACTACGAGTACTTCGACCAGGTGGACGCCGAGTCGGCGCTCACCCTGGTGAAGCAGCTCCAGGACGGTGAGCGGCCGATGCCGACGCGCGGTGCGCGGCTCTGCTCGTTCAAGGAGATGTCGCGCCAGTTGGCGGGGTTCGCCGAGGCGCGGAACGGCGCGGTCGCCGATCCGATGACGAACGTCGAGCCGACGGTGGCGGGGAACCGGATCGCGGAGGAGCGCGGGGTGAGCGTCCCGGGCTTCTTCCCGAACACTCCGATCCCGAAGAAGGCCGAGAAGGACGCGAAGCCCACTCCGACCAAGGCCGCCCCCAAGCCGGCCGCGGCGCCGGCCGAGAAGGCGGCTGCCGCCGTCACGTCCGAGGGCCCGAAGAGCGCCGAGCCGCCCGCCGCGGTCGCGGCGAGCAGCGCGCCCGCCACCCCGACCGAGGACGCCAAGCCCGCGGTGGCCGCCGCAGCCGCAAGTGCTCCTCCCGCGGCGGAGCCGCCCGCGGCGATCATTCCGGCCGAGGGCAAGGCCGCCGACGCCCCGGCAACGGACGCCGCTCCGGCGGATGCCGCTGCGACGCCCCCCGCCAAGGCGCCGGGTCGGAAGGCGCCCGGCCGCAAAGCCACGGGTCCGGTAGCCGGGTCCACGCCGGCCACCGCCAAGGACTCCGGCGCCGACCAGCCCGCCGAACCTGCGGCGTCGAGTGGCGAAAACGCCGGCTCCGCGGCGTCCGACGAGAACGAAACGGCGGAGAAGCCCGCCCCGCGCCCGCGCCGTCGCAGCGGGCCGTTGGTGTCGGCCACGGCCGAGCCGGCCAAGCGCCGGCCGGGCAACAAGGCCCCGGCGAAGCGGGGCGGTACCCGCCGCCCCACGAACCGCGACCCCAACACCGAACGGTCGGCGCCGGCGGTCGAGCAGGCCGACGCCACCCCGACTCGGCCCACGACCGAGCCGAAGATCGAGGACACGACCACCCCGACCGAGCCGGCCGAGACCTCGCCGACGGTCCCGGAGCCGTCCGCCGACTCCAAGCCGGCCGGGGACGCGCCGCCGGCTGACCCGAGGTCGGAGAACACCACCGAGGGGAACGACAAATGAGCGAGCGCGAAGTCCTCACCCCGGTCCTCACCAAGCGCTGGCTCTCGCCCGAGGCCTGGAAGATCTCGGTCTACGAGCGCCTGGACGGCTACGCCGCCCTGCGCAAGGCGATCAAGGCCCATCCGGACGACTTGATCCAGATGGTCAAGGACTCCGGCCTCCGCGGTCGCGGCGGTGCCGGCTTCCCGACCGGTCTGAAGTGGGGATTCATCCCGCAGGGCGACGGCAAGCCGCACTACCTCGTGGTGAACGCCGACGAGGGGGAGCCCGGCACCTGCAAGGACCTGCCGTACATGATGGCCGACCCGCACGGCCTCGTGGAGGGAATCGTCATCGCGGCGTACGCCATCCGGGCGAACTTCGCAGCCATCTACATCCGTGGTGAAGCCGTGCACGCCGCCCGCCGGCTGCGCAACGCGGTGAACGAGGCCTACGCCCGCGGCTACCTCGGCCGCAACATCCTCGGCAGCGGCTTCGACCTCGAACTCGTCGTCCACTCCGGCGCCGGCGCCTACATCTGTGGCGAGGAAACCGCGCTCCTCGACTCGCTCGAGGGCTACCGCGGCCAGCCGCGGCTCAAGCCGCCGTTCCCCGCGGTCGCCGGCCTCTACGGCGGTCCGACCGTCGTGAACAACGTCGAGACGATCGCGAGCGTGCCGTACATCGTGCTCGGCGGCGCCGAGTGGTGGAAGTCGATGGGCACCGAGAAGTCGCCCGGGCCGAAGATCTACTCGATCTCCGGACGGGTGAACCGCCCAGGTCAGTACGAGTGCTCGCTCGGCATCACGCTGCGCGAGCTGCTCGAACTCGCCGGCGGCATGAAGGAAGGCCACCAGCTCCGGTTCTGGACGCCTGGCGGCTCCTCGACGCCGCTGTTCACCGCCGAGCACCTGGACGTCCCGCTCGACTTCGAGGGCGCGGCCGCCGCCGGGTCGATGCTCGGCACCACCGCCGTGCAGATCTTCAGCGACCAGGATTGTCCGGTCTACGCGACCTACCGCTGGATCGCGTTCTACGCCCACGAGTCGTGCGGCAAGTGCACACCGTGCCGCGAGGGCAACTACTGGATGGTCCAGGTGCTGCGCCGGATCCTGTCCGGCCAGGGCACCAAGGCCGACCTGGACACGCTCCTCGACACCTGCGACAACATTTTCGGCCGGTCGTTCTGCGCGCTCGGCGACGGTGCGACCAGCCCGGTCACGTCGTCGCTGAAGTACTTCCGCGACGACTACCTCGACTACATCGAGGGCCGCAAGGCGCCGTACTTCTCCGCCGAACAGGCCGCCCTCGCCGGAGCGCACTGATGACGATCGCACCCGAACAGAAAGCGGCCGTGGAGACGGTCACGCTCACGATCGACGGATTGAGCGTCACCGTCCCCAAGGGAACGCTGATCATCCGGGCAGCCGAGGAGCTGGGGATCCAGATCCCGCGCTTCTGCGACCACCCGTTGCTCGACCCGGTCGGCGCCTGCCGTCAGTGCATCGTCGAGGTCGAGGGCCAGCGCAAGCCGGTCGCGAGCTGCACCGCCGCCGTCACGCCCGACATGGTGGTCAAGACGCAGCTCACCAGCCCGGTGGCGGAGAAGGCACAGCGCGGGACGCTCGAACTGCTGCTGATCAACCACCCGCTCGACTGCCCGGTCTGCGACAAGGGCGGCGAGTGCCCCCTGCAGAACCAGGCGATGAGCAACGGGGCCGCCGAGTCGCGGTTCCGCGACGTCAAGCGGACGTACCCGAAGCCGCTGGCGATCTCGTCCCAGGTGCTGCTCGACCGGGAGCGTTGCGTGCTGTGCGCGCGCTGCACCCGGTTCTCCAAGCAGGTGGCCGGTGACCCGTTCATCGAGCTGCTGGAGCGGTCCGCGCTGGAGCAGGTCGGCATCGCGTCCGACGAGCCGTTCCAGTCCTACTTCTCCGGCAACACCGTGCAGATCTGTCCGGTCGGTGCGCTGACCGGCGCCGCGTACCGGTTCCGGGCCCGCCCATTCGACCTGGTCTCGACGCCTTCGGTGTGCGAACACTGCGCGTCGGGCTGTGCGCTGCGGACGGACTGGCGTCGCGGCAAGGTGCTCCGTCGGCTGGCCGGCGAGGACCCGGCCGTCAACGAGGAGTGGAACTGCGACAAGGGCCGCTGGGCGTTCACGTACGCGACCGGTAAGGCCCGTTTGACCCAGCCGCTGGTGCGCAACACCGCCGGTGAACTGGAGCCGGTGTCGTGGAGCGAGGCGTTCTCGGTCGCGGCGCGCGGCCTGTCGGCCGCGCGTGAGGCCGGGGGCGTCGGCGTGCTGCCGGGTGGCCGTCTCACCTATGAGGACGCGTACGCGTACGCGAAGTTCGCCCGGGTGGCACTGGGCACCAACGACGTGGACTTTCGGGCACGGCCGCACTCGAACGAAGAGGCGCTGTTCCTCGGGGCGCACGTCGCCGGTCGCGGCCTCGGCCCGACCTACGCGGACCTGGAGAACGCACCCGCTGTCCTGCTGGTCGCGTTCGAGCCGGAGGAGGAGTCGCCGATCGTCTTCCTCCGCCTGCGCAAGGCGTGGCGGAAGCGGGGCGCTCGGGTCTGGTCCGTGGCGCCGCTGGCGACCCGCGGACTCGACAAGCTCGGCGGGACGCTGATCCAGGCGACGCCGGGTGCCGAGCCCAAGGTGCTCGACGCGCTGCGCGCCGGCGAACTGGCCGGCCTGACGTCGTTGTCGGAAGCCCTGCGGACGCCGGGTGCGGTGATCCTGGTCGGTGAGCGGGCGGCGGGGATCCGCGGTGCCTACTCGGCCGCGTCGCTGCTGGCGCTGAACACCGGGGCGACGCTCGGCTGGGTGCCGCGGCGCGCCGGTGAGCGCGGTGCGGTCGAGGCCGGTGCACTGCCGACACTGCTGCCCGGGGGCCGTCAGGTGACGTCGCTGGCCGGTCGGTCGGCGGTGGAGACCGCGTGGGGCGCGTCCGTGCCCGACACCCCGGGACGCTCGACCGGCGAAATGCTCGCCGCGGCCGCCGACGGGACGCTGGGCGGGCTGGTGGTCGGCGGCGTCGACCCCGACGACATGCCGGACCCGGTGGCCGCGCGGGCCGCCCTGGAGGCGGCGTCGTTCGTCGTCTCGCTGGAGGTACGTCGCTCGGCGGTGACCGACTACGCGGACGTCGTCTTCCCGGTCGCTCCGGTGACCGAGAAGGGCGGCAGCTTCGTCAACTGGGAAGGCCGCGTGCGCCCGTTCGGGCTCACGCTCCAGGGCACCGGTGCGCTCTCCGACGCGCGCGTGTTGAACACGCTCGCGGACGAGCTCGGCGCGTACCTGGGGGCGTCGTCCACCGAGGCCGTGCTCGCCGAGATCACCGCGCTGGGCGCCGCAGGCCCGGACGTCGACCCGCCACCGTCACCGATGGAGCCGGCCGCGCCGCGGGTCAGCCCCGGCGACGGCGAGGCCGTCCTGGCGACCTGGAGCCACCTGCTGGACCTGGGCACGCTGCAGGACGGCGAGGAGCACCTCGCGGGCACCGCGAAGCCGGCGTTCGCGCACCTCTCGCCGGGCACCGCCGCCGAGCTCGGGGTCCGGCCCGGGGCGCACATCCTGGTCTCCACCGATCGGGGCGCGATCCAGCTCCCGGTCGCGATCACCGAGATGCCCGACCGCGTCGTGTGGGTTCCGACGAACTCGGCCGACTCGCGGGTACGGCCGACGCTTGGCGTGGGGGCCGGTGACCTGGTGCGGATCACTGCCGGCTCGGCCACCGGTGTGGCACCCGGGGAAGTGTCGGGGGTTCCTGGCAGTGTCCCTGCCGGCAGTGTTCCGGCGGACGGGGGCCTGGGAGACGTCGAGGCCCGCGCCACCAGTGACGGTGGCGACCCGGCCGACGGCGGCCGACCGGCCGTCGATTCGGACGGAGCGGCTGTATCCGAAGGGGGCGAGGGCTGATGGACGCGCAGGCGGTGCTGGCAGCCGTTGAGCCGGCCGCGGTCGGCAACGACCCGTGGTGGCTGGTCCTCGCGAAGATCATCGCGACGTTCGCGATCCTCGTCGTGCTGGTGCTGTTCGCGATCGTCGCCGAGCGGAAGATCATCGGCTACATGCAGGTGCGGCCGGGGCCCAACCGGGTCGGGCCGTGGGGCACGCTGCAGAGTCTCGCCGACGGCATCAAGCTGGCGTTCAAGGAAGACATCATCCCGACCGCCGCCGACAAGGTGGTCTACGTCCTCGCGCCGATCATCTCCGCGATCGTCGCCCTCGTCGCGTTCGCGGTGATCCCGCTGGGCCCGAACGTCTCGGTGTTCGGGCACACGACGGCGCTGCAGCTCACCGACTTGCCGGTCGGCGTCCTGTACATCCTGGCCTGCTCGTCGCTCGGGGTGTACGGCATCGTGCTCGCCGGATGGGCGTCCGGGTCGACGTATCCCCTGCTCGGTGGCTTGCGGTCGGCGGCACAGATGATCTCGTACGAGGTCGCGATGGGCCTGTCGATCGTGCCGGTGTTCCTCACCGCCGGATCGCTGTCCACCAGCGAGATCGTCGGGGCGCAGGAGCAGACCTGGTTCCTGTTCACGCTGCTGCCGAGCTTCGTCGTCTACTCGATCTCGGTGGTCGGCGAGACGAACCGCGCCCCGTTCGACCTGCCCGAGGCCGAGGGTGAGCTGGTCGGTGGTTTCCACACCGAGTATTCGTCGCTGAAGTTCGCGATGTTCTTCCTCGCCGAGTACGTGAACATGGTGACGGTGTCCGCGCTCTGCGCGACGTTGTTCCTTGGCGGCTGGCGGGCTCCGTTCGGCATCGGCACGATCTGGCCGGGCGCGAACGAGAACTGGTGGCCGGTGCTCTGGTTCATGCTCAAGGTGCTCGCCGCGCTGTTCGTCTTCGTCTGGCTGCGGGGTTCGCTGCCGCGGCTGCGCTACGACCAGTTCATGCACTTCGGCTGGAAGGTCCTGGTGCCGATCAGCCTGGTCTGGGTGCTGCTGGTCGCCGCGATGAACACGCTCCGCCGCGAGCTGGACTTCTCGACCCGCGACGTGATGATCGCGGTCGGCGTGGTGCTGCTGGCCGTGCTGGCGCTGAGCCTGCTGGTGCCCGAGCGGACGAAGAAGGAAGTCGACGCCCGCGACCCCAACCCGCACTCCGACTTCCCGGTGCCACCGCTCGACTTGGTGGTCCCGCCGTCACCGCGGCTCAGGCCGCAGGTCCCGGCGAAGGTCGGCGGCGGTGCCGACGGCAGCAGCGGCGAGGACTCTCCGGCCGACGCTCCGCCCTCCGAAGCATCCGGCGACACCACGACCGGCAAGGGGAACTGACATGTTCGACTCCGTCAAAGGCTTCGGGCTGACGTTCTCGACGATGTTCAAGAAGCGGGTGACGATCAAGTACCCGGACGCCCCGCAGCCCGGTACGCCGCGCTACCACGGTCGGCACGTGCTCAACCGGCACCCGGACGGGCTGGAGAAGTGCGTCGGGTGCGAGCTCTGCGCCTGGGCCTGCCCGGCCGACGCGATCTACGTCGAGGGCGGCGACAACACCGAGGAAGCCCGCTACTCGCCGGGTGAGCGGTACGGCGCGGTCTACCAGATCAACTACGCCCGCTGCATCTTCTGCGGGCTGTGCATCGAGGCCTGTCCGACGCGGTCGCTGACCATGTCGAACACCTACGAGCTGGCCAGCGACAGCCGGGCCGACCTCATCTACACGAAGGAGCAGCTGATGGCGCCGCTGCTGCCCGGGATGGAGGCGCCCCCGCACGCCATGCGGCTGGGCGAGAACGAGACCGACTACTACGTGCAGGGCCCGACCAACCCGGGTGCGTCGGCCGGTGCCGAGCGGCCGGAAGGGTCGGAGCCGAAGGAGGTCGTCCGGTGAGCACGCTTCAGGTGGCACTCGACGGGCTGACTGTGTTGTCCGCGGCGGCACCGGGCGATCCGCCCACCGGGGAGAAGGTCGCGTTCTGGGTCCTCGCCCCGATCGCGCTGGGCGGCGCGATCGGCATGGTGCTGGCCCGTAACGCGATCCACTCGGCGCTGTTCCTGGTCTGCACGATGTTCAGCCTCGGCGTGTTCTACGTGCTCCAAGCCGGGCCGTTCATCGGCATGGTGCAGATCATCGTCTACACCGGCGCGATCATGATCCTGTTCCTGTTCGTGCTGATGCTGGTCGGACGAGACTCGTCCGACTCGATCGTGGAGACGCTCCGGGGGCAGCGACTCGCCGCGGTGCTGCTCGGCATCGGCCTGGCTGCGCTGGTCACGACGGCTCTCTACCGCGCGCTCGGCGACGTGTCCGCCCGCGGTCTGGCGGAGACCAACGCGGCCGGCGGCGGGAACGTCGACTCGATCGCGGCGGTGCTGTTCACGCGGTACGTCTTCGCGTTCGAGGTCACCAGCGCGCTGCTGATCACCGCCGCGGTCGGCGCGATGATCCTGGCCCACATCGAGCGCGACAAGGCCGGCGTCCCCACCCAGCGCGAGCGGTCGCTCGCCCGGTTCCGGAAGGGCAACCACCCGGCTCCGAAGCCCGGCCCGGGTGTGTACGCGCTGTCGGACTCGGTGGCCACCCCCGGCCTGCTGCCCGACGGCACCCCGGCGGAAGGCAGCGTCGCGCCCTCGGTGGAGCGGCGTGAACTCGACAGCGGCCTGACCACTCCGAAGGGCTGAGGGCGTGACACCTACCTACTACCTGCTGCTCTCCGCCGCGCTGTTCACGATCGGCGCGGTCGGCGTTCTGGTGCGCCGCAACGCGATCGTCGTGTTCATGTGCGTCGAGCTGATGCTGAACGCGGCCAACCTCACGCTGGTCACGTTCTCCCGGATCAACGGGACGCTGGACGGCCAGATCATGGCGTTCTTCGTGATGGTCGTGGCCGCGGCGGAGGTCGTCGTCGGGCTGGCGATCATCATGTCGATCTTCCGCACCCGCCGGTCGGCCTCGGTCGACGACGCGAACCTGCTGAAGTACTGAGGAGATAAACCGCCGTGTCGCCACTCGCCGTCGAGTACGCAGAGCCGACGGGTTCGCTCTCTCTGATCTGGCTGCTGATCGCGCTGCCGCTGGTCGGCGCCACCGTGCTGTTCCTACTCGGACGCCGGGCCAACGCCTGGGGCCACCTGCTCGGGTGTGCCACGGTCGGCATCGCGTTCGTGCTGGGCGTCGTCCAGTTCCTGCAGCTGCGGGGGCTCGACGGTGAGAGCCGGGAGATCTCCCAGCAGCTCTTCACGTTCATCGACGTCGGCTCGCTGAAGGTCGAGGCCGGGTTGCTCTACGACCCGCTCTCGTCGGTCTTCGTCCTGCTGATCACCGGCGTCGGGTTCCTCATCCACGTGTACTCGATCGGGTACATGTCGCACGACGAGGGCCGGCGGCGCTTCTTCGCGATGCTGAACCTGTTCGTCGCCGCGATGTTGCTACTGGTACTCGGCGACAGCTTCGTCGCGCTCTACGTCGGCTGGGAAGGCGTCGGTCTGGCGTCGTACCTGCTGATCGCGTTCTGGTACACCCGGCCGGAAGCCGCGACCGCGGCGAAGAAGGCATTCATCATGAACCGGGTCGGCGACGTCGGCCTGGCACTCGGCATCTTCCTGATGTTCGCGACGCTCGGCGAGACGTCGTTCGAGGGAGTCTTCTCCTCGGTCGACCAGCTTTCGTCGACGACGGTGACGATCCTGGCGCTGCTCCTGCTGCTGGGCGCCTGCGGTAAGTCGGGTCAGTTCCCGCTGCAGGCGTGGCTCCCGGACGCGATGGCCGGCCCGACCCCGGTGTCCGCGCTCATCCACGCCGCGACGATGGTGACCGCCGGCGTCTACCTGATCGCCCGGGCCCACCCGATCTACGACCTGTCCGAGACCGGCCAGCTCGTCGTCTGCTCGATCGGTGCGCTGACGCTGCTGATCGGGTGCATCATCGGCTGCGCCAAGGACGACATCAAGAAGGTCCTGGCGTACTCGACGGTGAGCCAGATCGGCTACATGTTCCTGGCCGTCGGGCTCGGCGGTGAGGCGTACGCGCTCGGCATCATCCACCTGCTCGCGCACGGCTTCTTCAAGGCCGGGCTGTTCCTGGGCGCCGGTTCGGTGATGCACGGGATGAACGATCAGGTCGACATCCGGCGGTTCGGCGGTCTGGCCAAGTACATGCCGATCACCGCCGTGACGTTCGGCCTCGGCTACCTGGCGATCATCGGTATCCCACCGCTCTCCGGGTTCTTCTCCAAGGATCCGATCATCGAGCACGCCTTCGACCGTCCGGGCTGGACCGGTTGGTTGTTCGGCGGGGCAGCGCTGCTCGGCGCCGGGCTGACCGCGTTCTACATGACGCGGCTGTTCGTGCTGACGTTCCTCGGTAAGCCGCGCTGGCCCACCGCGGAGGACGAGCAGCTCGGCGGGGCACCGCACCCGCACGAGTCGCCGCTGTCGATGACCGTGCCGATGATGCTGCTGGCCGTCGGATCGGTGGCCGGTGGTTTCCTGCTCACCCAGGGCGATCGCACCGTGCACTGGCTCGAGCCGGTACTCGTCGGGGAGCCCGGCGGTGAGAGCGTCGCGGAGTCGGCGCACAAGATGGAGCCGATCGTGGTGACGTCCCTGGTCGTCCTGTTCTCGCTCGCCGGGGCAGCGCTGGCCTACCTGCTGTTCCGTCGCGGCACCGCCCAGGTGGAGCAGCCGGCCGGTCCGGTCGTGGTGGCCGCCCGTCGGAACCTCTACGCGGACGCGTTCAACGAGGCCGTGTTCATGCGGCCTGGCCAGTGGCTCACCCGGGCGCTGGTGTACGTCGACAGCCGTGGGGTGGACGGGCTGGTCAACGGCCTGGCCGCCGCGGTGGGTGGCGGCTCCGGCCGGCTCCGCCGCCTGCAGACCGGCTTCGTCCGGTCGTATGCCCTGACGATGCTCGGAGGTGCGGTCGTGGTGCTGGCGTCGCTGCTGGTGGTGCGGCTCGGATGAACGGTCCCTGGCTCCCCGTACTGACCGCGCTGCCGCTGGTCGGCGCGATCGTCGTCGCGTTCCTGCCGAAGAGCGCCGACCGGCTGGCGAAGCTGCTCGCGCTGGGCTGGTCGCTCGTGGTCCTGGTGCTGACGATCATCATCTGCGCCAACTTCGACCCCGACGGCGACCGGTTCCAATTCGTCACCTCGTACACCTGGATCCCGCAGTTCGGCACCCGGCTGGCGTTCGGTGTGGACGGCATCGCGCTGGTGATGCTCGCGCTGATCGCGGTCCTGACGCCGATCGTCCTGCTGGCGTCCTGGCACGAGTCCGGCGCCGGACGCCGGTCGGTCAAGACGTACTACGCGCTGATGCTGGCGCTGCAGACCTGCATGATCGGTGTCTTCGTCGCGACCGATGTGTTCTTCTTCTACGTCTTCTTCGAGGCGATGCTCGTCCCGATGTACTTCCTGATCGGGTCGTACGGCGGCCCGCAGCGGCAGTACGCGGCGGTCAAGTTCTTCCTGTACTCGCTGGTCGGCGGCTTGTTCATGCTCGCCAGCGTGATCGCGCTCTACGTGGTCAGCGCCCGGGAACTGGGCGAGGGCACGTTCGCGTTCAGTGATCTGGCCGGGCTGGACATGTCCACGGCGACCGGCCGCTGGATCTGGCTCGGGTTCTTCATCGCGTTCGCGGTGAAGGCGCCGCTGTTCCCGTTCCACACCTGGCTGCCGGACGCCGGTGGCCAGGCACCGATCGGCGCGGCCGTGCTGCTGGTCGGCGTCCTCGACAAGGTCGGGACGTTCGGCTTCCTGCGTTACAACCTGCCGCTGTTCCCGGAGGCGTCCCGCTTCTTCGCGCCGATGGTGATCGTGCTCGGCATCTGCGGCATCCTCTACGCCGCGCTGCTGGCGATCGGCCAGAACGACATGAAGCGGCTGGTGGCCTACACCTCGGTGGCGCACTTCGGCTTCATCGCGGTCGGCGTCTTCGCGTTCACCACCCAGGGCGGCTCCGGCGCCGTGCTGTACATGGTCAACCACGGCATCGCGACCGGTGCGCTGTTCCTGGTGGTCGGCTTCCTGATCGCCCGGCGCGGTTCGGCGTTGATCGCCGACTACGGCGGCGCCGGGAAGCTCGTCCCGTGGATCTACGGGGCGTTCTTCATCACCGGCATGGCGTCGCTGGCGCTGCCGATGACCAACTCGTTCGTCAGCGAGTTCCTGGTGCTGCTCGGTGTGTTCTCGCGGAACCCGGTCGCGGGTGTGGTCGCGACGCTCGGCATCGTCGTCGCGGCCCTCTACGTGCTGTGGATGATCCAGCGGACGATGCACGGGCCGGTGAACCCGGCCCTGCTCGACGAAAGCCGCCCGAAGTGGCGAGACCTGAGTCGACGTGAGGCGTGGGTGATCGCGCCGCTGCTGGTCCTCATCATCGGCCTGGGCGTCTACCCGAAGCCGCTGCTCGACGTGATCAACCCCGCGGTGAAGGCGACGCTCACCGACGTCGGCAAGAGCGATCCGCAACCCAGTGAAGTGGCCGGAGGAGACCGATGACCACCGTGGCCGACACCGTGCTGGCCGCTGACATCGAGGCGCCCAAGCTGGATTACGCGGCGCTGTCGCCGATGCTGATCCTCCTCGGCGCGGCATGCGTGGGCATCCTGGTGGAGGCGTTCGTGCCTCGCCGGGCGCGGCATCTCGTCCAGGTGGTGCTGTCGCTGGGTGCGCTGGCCGCTGCGTTCGTGGCGGTGGTCATCCAGGCGCAGCGCGAACTGATCACCGCCGCCGGCGCGGTCGCGATCGACGGCCCCGCGCTGTTCCTGTCCGGCAGCATCATCGTCCTCGGTGCGGTCAGCGTCCTGCTGATGGCCGAGCGGTCGCTGGACGCCGGTGGCTCGTTCGTCGCGCAGGCGGCGGTCGTGGCCGGCTCGCCGTCGGACCGTCGGCTGGCCAGCGAGCCGACGTCGCACACCGAGGCGTTCCCCCTCGCGCTGTTCGCGCTCGGCGGGATGGTGCTGTTCGTCTCGTCGAACGACCTGCTGATCATGTTCGTCGCGCTCGAGGTGCTCTCGCTGCCGCTCTACCTGCTGTGCGCGCTGGCTCGTCGCCGGCGGCTGCTCAGCCAGGAGGCGGCGGTCAAGTACTTCCTGCTCGGTGCGTTCGCGTCGGCGTTCTTCCTGTACGGCGTCGCGTTGATCTACGGCTACGCGGGTGCGGTCGACCTGGCGTCGATCCACGCAGCGGTGAACAGCTCGCCGGCGAACGACGTGCTGCTCTTCGTCGGCTTGGCGATGCTGATCATCGGCCTGGGGTTCAAGGCCGGCGTCGTCCCGTTCCACTCCTGGACGCCGGACGTCTACCAGGGCGCTCCGACGCCGGTGACCGCGCTCATGGCGGCCTGCACGAAGGTCGCCGCGTTCGGCGCGATCCTGCGGGTGTTCTACGTGGCCTTCCAGTCCACCAAGTGGGACTGGCGGCCGGTGCTGATCGGGATCGCGATGCTGACCATGGTGGTCGGTTCCGTGCTCGCCGTTACTCAGACCGACATCAAGCGGCTGCTGGCGTACTCGTCGGTCGCGAACGCGGGCTTCATCCTCACCGGTGTCGTGGCGATGAACGAGCGTGGCGTGTCCTCGACGCTGTTCTATCTGGCCGCCTACGGCTTCACGACGATCGGCGCGTTCGCGGTCGTCATGCTGGTCCGCGACGCCGATGGTGAGGCCACGCACCTCTCCCGGTGGGCCGGTCTGGGGCGGCGCTCCCCGCTCTACGCCGGCGTGATGACGCTGTTCTTGCTGGCGTTCGCCGGCTTGCCGCTGACCAGCGGCTTCATTTCGAAGTTCGCGGTGTTCGCGGCGGCGATCGAGGGCGATGCAGTTTCGCTCGTGATCGTCGGTGTCATCGCCAGCATGGTCCTCGCATTTCCGTATCTTCGAGTCATTGTGCTCATGTACCTGTCTGACCCTGCTGAGGATGGTCCGACCGTTTCGGTTCCGGGTGGTTTCACCGCAGCTGCCCTGACTATTGGGGTGCTTGCCACGGTGGCTCTTGGCGTGGTGCCGACTCAACTGCTGGACCTCGCAGGGCAGGCGGCACAATTTGTTCGATGAACACGCGCACAGCAGGGATGGACGTGGCACCCACCGGGACAGGTCTGCTCGGCATCGAGGCCATCGAGCCTGAGTTTGCCGCTTCCGTCCGCGTCGGCCTGGGGCAGGTGGAGGACGCACTCCGCACCGCGGTGTCGGACGCCGACCCGCTGGTCGGCAGCGCGGCACGCCACTTGGTCGAGGCCGGAGGCAAGCGGTTCAGGCCGCTGCTGGCACTGTCGGCGGCGCACTTCGGTAACCCCGAGGCGCCCGCCGTCGTGCAGGCAGCGGTCGTGGCCGAGCTGACCCACCTGGCGACGCTCTACCACGACGACGTCATGGACGAGGCGCCCGTGCGGCGGGGCGCACCGAGTGCGAACGCCCGCTGGACGAACACGATCGCCATCCTCACCGGCGACTACCTGTTCGCCCGGGCGTCCGATCTGGTGGCGGACCTCGGGCCGGAGGCGGTGCGGCTGCAGGCCCGGACGTTCGCCCGGCTGGTGACCGGTCAGATCCGGGAGACGGCCGGGCCGCTCGACGGCGCCGACGCGGTGGAGTTCCACCTGCACGTGCTCGCCGAGAAGACCGGGTCGCTGATCGCCACGTCGGCCCGGTTCGGTGCGATGTTCGCCGGGTGCGGGCCGGCGATCACCGAGACCCTCACCGCGTACGGCGAGGAGATCGGCGTGGCCTTCCAGCTCTCCGACGATCTGCTCGACATCGCGTCCACGTCGGCGGAGTCGGGCAAGACGCCCGGCACCGACCTGCGGGAGGGCGTGCCGACGCTGGCCGTCCTGCACGCGCTGGCCGGCGACGACCCGGCCGAGGCGCGGATGCGCGAGCTGATCTCGCGGCCGATCACCGACGACGACGAGGTGGCCGAGGCGCTCGCGCTGCTGCGGGAGTCGCCGGCGATGGCGACGGCTCGGGAGACGCTGGCGGCGTACGCGCAGCGCGCCAGGGACTTGCTGGCGACCCTGCCGGACGTGCCCGCTCGCCGGGCACTCGAGTCCCTGACGTACTACGTGGTGGACCGCACAGGCTGACCGTCGGCGTCCCGCGCAGCGCCTGACCGGGTCGCGGTGTCCCGTGACGCCGTTGGATCGGTGTCGGTGGACGCCAAATCGACACCGGTGCTGGGCACGGGCCCTCGCTCACGCGCCGTCGGTGGGGCCTCGTTGTCGCCGTTTCCGGGTGCCCGCCGAGATGGTTGTCGCGCTTCCTGCGCCATGGCACTGAATGCGCGACAACCACCCGCCGCACCGCCCGGAATGCGCGACAACCGCACCGCGGGCCGCCCGGAAGGCGCGACGACCACCCGCGGCGTCGCCCGGAAGGGGTGCCAACCATCAGGTTCCGCAAGCCCGACGTGTATCTCTGCCGAGCGGGGCCCCGGGCTGCGGTTAGTTGAAGGGGCGCAGGGGCAGGCCTCGGACCACGAAGCGGTAGTCGCGCCCATCGCGCAGCTCTGGCCCGTGCCACCGCACCAGATATCGGTGCCCCCCGTCGGCGGCGCCGGCGTGGCGTACCTCGAGGGCGCACGACGAGTCGTCGACGAGCGTCTGCCAGGACTCTTCCCCGGACGGGGTCCACTCGACGTGGACGATCGGCTGGTCCCAAGCCAGATCGCCCGGTGCGCCGTCGTACCAGCCCTGCTCCCAGTAGGCGTCCTGCTCGGCGGTCACGTCGATGAACCGCGCCGACCCGGCCGCCCGTGGCGCGGCGGAGGCCCCGGACGCCCCGGACGCCCCGGACGCCCCGGACGCCCCGGACGCCCCGGACCCCCCGGACGCCGACGGCCAGTACTGGTGCGCCCGCAGGTCGAACGTGCGCTCGGGGAGCGCCTCGTCCACCACGGCGCCCGGCACCACCGAAGAGGCCAGCGACGCCGCGTGCGCGGCCAGGAAGGCGTTGGTCCGCGGCCCGTAGAGCGTGTGGCCGCCCTCGTAGTGCTGGCGGGTGTACTCCTCGGCGGTCGTGCAGTACCCGGCGTACTCGTTGGCCACCGAGGACACGATCACGTCGTCCACGTCCGATGACGCCGCCACCGCCGTCGCGACCCGGCGCCCGGCGTCCACCGTGATCTCGAACGGCGCGCCGACCAGCACGGCGGAGCCGATCCGCAGCACGTGCACCGGGATCACCCGGGGGAACCGCCGGAGCGGCATCACCACCGGCTGCAGCCAGCGCGACCCGATCACCCACTTCGCACCGTGCGGGTCTTCGTCGCCGTGCGGTTTCGGCGTGCCGGCACGGAACGGTGGGATGCGGTGCACCACCGGCGTCTCGTTCTCGAAGGCGCCGGCGATCAGCGCGGCCCCCAACGCCGGACGCGCGGGCAACTCGATGCCGTCCACCGATCGGGACGTTGCCAAGTCGACTTCGCGCAGCCCTGCGCCCAGCGCCACGTCGGTCTGCAGGGACGGCTCCAACGAGGAGAAGAGCGACGACGCTGCCGCTCCGATCCCGCGCCCGACCCGGGCCGCCTCGACGTCACCCGCACGCCCGGGACGCAGCGCTGGTGCCACGTCGGCGTGGGTGCCCTGCAGCGCCCCGATCACCGGCGTGGACCCCAGCCGCGATCGCATCTCCTCGTACACGTACGCCCAGAGATCGGCGTTGTAGACGCTGTTGCGCATCGGGATCCCGGTGCCGTGCACTCCGAACACGACCAGCGCGGCCAGCGGCCCGCCGTCCACCGCGTCGACCCGGAGCAGACGCAGCCGTGGATCCACCGACGCGTAGGTGCGCTGCGCGGCCACCCGGCGGTCGGTGCGGTCGGGGTTCTGGACGTGGGCGGCGAGCGACCGGTTCCGAGTCAACCCCCAAACCTCCGTCGAACCCCAGGAGAGCCGCGCCGGGCGTCGCGAAGCCACCGCGCTCACCACGCCATCGGTGATCCGGTCGACGAGGAACTGGGTCCAGACCGGATCGAATCCCGGCTGATTGGACGCGAAGCCGTTGTAGAGGTCGGTGCCGAGGAACTGGCCCGGTGCGCCGTGGGTGTGCGTGGCACCGACGAACAGCCCGGCCAGCGGCACGTCCGTCGAACCGGCCACCGCGGAGGCCACCAACCGCTGCACCACCGCCGAGCCACCGAGCAGATCGCACTGGACGATCGCGACCGACGAGGTGCCGGACCGCAGGTGCAGCACGCGGGCGCGCAGCCGGCCCCGGAAGCCGATGCCGGTGCGGGCGTTGCGCGAGTACCCGGCCTTGGGGAGGCCCGGTGGCGGTGTCAGGTCGACCTCGGCTGCGCCCGCCAGTAGCTCGGGCACCGGATCGAGCGGTGTCGGTGGTGCGGACGCCACGGTGAACGTGGCCCGATGCGTGCCAGCGGTCAAGAACGGATCCAGCGCCTGGGTCACGAAGGACACTCTGCCGCACCGAACCAATACCTGAGAGCTAGTTCGGGTTGGCTCTCGACGGCGATTCGGTCGGCCGCGTGCATCCCTAGGTTCGAACGTGTTGGAACCGAGAGAGACCCTGTCGCATTCGAGAAAGGCGGCCCGATGAGCGCGCCGACGATCACCCCGCACGTGGAGACCATGGAAACCCAGCCCGCCCCGTACGAGGCCCGCCAGCCGCCGGTGGCCGCCAACGCGCTCCTCGGCGCCTGGGACACCCAGACCTGGCGCTCGGCCGGCTACCTCGCGCTCGGCTTGTTCACCGGCGTCCTCGGCCTCGCCGCGTTCATCGTGGTGGTCGTCGTCGGCGTGACGTTCTCCGCGCTGATCGTCGGCGTTCCGGTGCTGCTCGCAGCCTTGGCGGTCAGTCGGGGGATGGCCGAGATCGAGCGTCGCCGGGCCGGGATCGTCCTGGGGACCGCGGTGCCCGTGCCCTACCCGCTGGTGAGCGGCCGCTACCTGCGGCGGATCGGCCAGTGGCTCGCGGCGCCGTCGACCTGGCGGGACCTGGCCCACCACCTGTTCCTGTTCCCGGTGACGCTGTTCAGCGCGATCGTCGCACTCTCGTTCTGGGGCGCCGCGCTCGGCTCGATGACGCTCTGGACCTGGTACTGGGCGATGCCGAACGACACGATCTACATCTTCGGCGACTGGGCCGACAACCCGTTCACGGTGGACAGCCTCGGATCGTCGCTGCCCTGGATCGGCGTCGGGATCGTGTTGCTCTGGGTCGCCGGTTGGGTGACGAAGGGCCTCGCCCGGATGAGCGCGGCGTACACGGAGTTCCTGCTCGGCCCGAGCCAGACCGGCCGCTGAGCCTGAGGCGGCGCGCGGTTGAGCGTCCCCAAGAGCAGTTGGAGCAGCAACCACGACGGCCCCGACACCCGAAAAGGGTGCCGGGGCCGTGGCGTGGAGAGGGTCAGGCGCCGATGCGCGGGTCACCCTTCGGACGCCAGGTGACGACGACCGCCGGGCGGGCGTACTGACCGTCGGGCCAGACGCTCTTCGGGGTGTCGAGCGTCGCGCCGTCGAGCTCGCCCGGGTGCTGCACCGCGACGAACACGCTCTTCTGGTCCGGCGTGATGAACGGACCGCAGGTCTCGGCGCCCTTCGGCACGGTCAGGAACTGCTTGACGTGACCGGCTTCCGGGCCGGACACCGGCGTCGCGAACAGGCCGTCGTTCGACCCGAGCGCGTTGCCGTCGGTGGAGATCCAGAGGTTGCCCGCCTTGTCGAACGCGACGTTGTCCGGGCAGGAGATCGGGCTGACCTTCGTCTTGTCGTAGCCGTTGAAGTAGGTCGAGGCGTCCTTCGGGTCGCCGCAGACGATCGGCAGCGACCAGGTGAACGTCTCGGCGGCCGCGTCGTTGCCCTTCTCGGCGATCGCGAGGATGTGCCCGTGCTTGTTGCTGTTGCGCGGGTTGGCCTCGTCGGCGGGGGCCGCGCCGGTGGCGCCCCGGTTCGAGTTGTTGGTCAGCGCGCAGTAGATCTTGCCGTCGACCGGGTTGCGCTCGATGTCCTCGGGGCGGTCCATCTTGGTCGCACCGACCTTGTCGGCGGCCAGCCGGGTGTGGACCAGCACCTGGTCGATCGTGAAGCCCTCGACCAGCGACTCGTTGCCGCGCGCCAGCGGGATCCAGGTGCCGGTGCCGTCGAACGCCTTGTCAGTGGGCAGCTTGCCGGTGCCGTCGATCTCCGCGGCTGGGCTGTCGCCGGAGAACTTCGCGACGTAGAGCGTTCCGGAGTCCAGCAGCGTCATGTTGTGCTTGGTGTCGCCGCGGCGCATCTTCTTGTCCGAGACGAACTTGTAGATGTAGTCGAACCGCTCGTCGTCGCCCAGGTAGACGACCGCACGACCGTCGTCGGAGAGGGTCGGCCCGCCACCCTCGTGCTTGAAGCGGCCGAGCGCGGTGCGCTTTCGCGGCAGCGAGTTCTTGTCGTACGGGTCGAGCTCGACGACCCAGCCGAAGCGGTTGGCCTCGTGCGGGTGCTTGGCGAGGTCGAAGCGCTCGTCGACGAGGTCCCAGCGGCGGTTGCCGGACGGCACGGCCGCGGTGATGTCGATGCCGTAGCGCTTGAGCGCGGCCTGCTCGGCGGTGGGCGCGCCGTTCCCGCCCACGAAGTACTGGTTGAAGTTCTCCTCGCCGCTCAGCACGGTTCCCCACGGGGTGAGGCCACCCGCGCAGTTGTTCAGCGTGCCGAGGACGACCGTTCCGGTCGGGTCGGCCTTCGTCTTCAGCAGGTCGGAGCCGGCGGCCGGCCCGGTCAGCAGGAACTTGGACGCCGCGGTGAGCCGGCGGTTGTAGCGCTTGCCCTTCTTGACCGGGCGGTACTGACCGGTGTTGCCGACCCGCTCCAGCTCGACCACGGACATGCCGTGGGCGGCCATCGCGATCTTCTTGTGCTCGGCGGTGGTGTCGGTGACCGACTTCACGCCGGGGAACATCAGCTCCTCGTTCGTGTACTCGTGGTTGACCACGAGCAGGGCACGCTCCCCGTGCCGGTCGAGCGGGAGCACCGCGACGTAGTCGTTGTTGTAGCCGAACTGCTGGGCCTGGGCCGCAGCGGTCTGCTTCTTCACGTCGAACGCCGGAGCGCCGGGGAGGACCGGCTCGCCCCACCGGATGACGACGCTGCTCTTGTATCCGGACGGGATCGTCACGGCGTCGGCGGTGTTCGGCGGGACCGGGGCGAACGTGAGCGCGCCCCGGGGCGCGCGCGGAGCCGCCGGGGTGGCTGCGGCCGCCACCTCACCGACCAGGCCGCTGACGGCCCCGCCCGCGACGACCGCACCCGCCCCGAGCGCGGAGAGACGCAGCAGCCCGCGGCGGGAGAGCCGGGCCGCGACGGCGCCGGCGACGATGTCGCCGAAGTACTCGTTGTCGCTCTCGTTCGGCGCCGGGTGCGCGCACGCGTTGCCGCAACGGTAGAGGCAGGTCATCGCCGACCGGCCGGGCTTGTGGTCGGCCAGCGGGAGGACCCGACGATGTTCGGGGGCGAGCGTCACAGCAGCTCCTGGGGTTCAACGATACGAGGGAAGCACCGCGAACCTAAGGAAGCTCCATGAGCAGACCGGGCCTGCCGGGTGAACAGGAGGTGGACAGGGTTACGCGGTGTGGATCACCGTGTAGATCTCGGCGTAGGAACCCTCCGGCAGGCCGCCTCGCACGGCGTTGGCCCGGTTCCACTGCTCGATCCGCGACCGCATCGCGTCCAGCTCGCCGGGGAGTTGGCTGACGTGCTCCCGCAGCGCGTTGAGCTTCTGCTCGAACACGTCGGTGATGTCGACGGCGTGGTCGGCGGTGGGTGTGCCGGAGAACCACATCTCGCGCACCGTCCACGGCTCCAGGCCCTCGTCGCGGAGCAGCGACGGGTGGGCGAACGGGTTGCGGGCGTCCGGGTAGACCGCGTCGAACGTCGCCTCCCCGATGCGGGCGTGGTCGCCGTGTGCGGCGGCCACCCGCGACCAGTCGCGGACCGGTGACGTGGTGAGGACCCGGTCGGGGCGGAACCGCCGGATCTGCCGGGTGATGTCACGACGCAGGTCGTCGGTGACGTAGAGCGCGCCGTCCGGATAGCCGAGGAACGTCACGTCGGTGACGCCGAGGACCGCGGCGGCGGCGCGTTGCTCCGCCTCACGGATACCGGCCATCTGGTCGCGGGGCGTGTCGTCGAAGCCGCCGGCGTCTCCGCTGGTGGCGATCACGTACCCCACGTCGATGCCGGCTTTGGTCCAGGTGGCGACCGTGCCGCCGGCGCTGAAATCGACGTCGTCGGGGTGGGCCGTGACGACGAGAACACGCTCGACGTCGTCGATGGGGCGCGGGGAGGGCGGGAAGCTCACGACCGAATCGTAGGCAGGTCGGCTCCGCACTTGCTTTTCGAGCGCCGCCAGGCGCTCAAAGTTCTGACGTGGAGCCCGCCCAGGACGAGGCTGGCAGTCGAGCGGGCCGACGTCGTGACATTTGGGGGCCGTCATAAGGAGGCCCGCTCGCCTGTCAGGCTCGCCCCCTGGGCGGGCCGCTCACAGTTTTCCGCGGCCGGCGCGTAGGAGGAGCATGGCGAGCTGGGCGCCGTCGGTGCCGAGAGCGGCACGGAACTTGTCGACGATCTTCTGCTCGCGGGCGAGGACCAGCCGGGTGCCCCCCGCGGCCATCCGTGCGACGCCCACCTGACGGCTCAGTTCAGCGCGTTCGCGCCAAATTCGGATCAGCTCGGCATCAGCGGCGTCGATGCGTTCCCGGAGTGCGTCGATCTCGGCGGTCGATTGTTCGACGGCGGTGTCGGTGGGTGCAGTCATGGCGTGCTCTCCGTTCGGGTGGCCGGGCGCTACCCGAGGCGCACAAAAACGCCCCGGGGTGGGCCCCGGGGCGTCGAAGTGGTCTGGGTTCAGACGACGATGACGGCTGCCGGATGCCCGGAGCCGTAAAAAAATCGTGCCGTCAGTTGAACCACGGGAGAAGTGTGACACGTGCGCCGCCGTTCGGCCAACGGCGCTCACTATGTGGACGCGTGCCCGCGCGCCACCGCCGGCTCCTGGCGCGGACGGGAACTGTCGGCGCCGCGGAGTAATGTCGCTGGGCGATGAGCACCCTCTTCGACATCCCCAACGCAGGCCAGGAACCCGGCTCCGAGCCGGCGCCCGGGGCGTCCGGAGTGCCCGCTTCCCGGCGGCCCGTCCGCCTCGCGGTCGACCCCACGACGCTGCTGGAGGGGCTCAACGACCAGCAGCGGGCCGCGGTCGTCCACGAGGGCACGCCCTTGCTGATCGTGGCCGGTGCCGGCTCGGGCAAGACGCGCGTCCTGACCCACCGGGTGGCCTGGACCCTCGCGCACCGCGGCGCCCAACCTGGCGAGATCCTCGCGATCACGTTCACGAACAAGGCCGCGGGCGAGATGAAGGAGCGGGTCACCGAGCTGGTGGGCCCGCGCGCCCGCTCGATGTGGGTGTCGACGTTCCACTCGGCGTGCATCCGCATCCTGCGGGCCGAGGCGAAGACCGCCGGGCTGAAGTCGCAATTCTCGATCTACGACGCCGACGACTCCCGGCGGTTGATGACGCTCGTCGGCCGGGAACTCGACCTCGACCCGAAGCGGTACCCGGCGCGCTCCCTGCTGGCTCAGGTCAGCAACCTCAAGAACGAGCTGGTCGACGAGGAGACGTTCGCGTCCCGGGCGTCCGGCACGGCGGAGCGGATGCTGGCCGAGGCGTACACGCTTTACCAGCGGCGGCTGCGCGAGGCCCAGGCACTCGATTTCGACGACATCATCATGACCACGGTGAACCTACTGCAGGCGTTTCCGGCGGTGGCCGAGCACTACCGGCGGCGCTTCCGGCACGTCCTGGTCGACGAATACCAGGACACGAACCACGCGCAGTACATGCTCATCCGCGAGCTTGTGGGCACCGACGCGGCGGGCGACCCGCCGCCGGCCGAGCTGTGCGTCGTCGGCGACGCCGACCAGTCGATCTACGCGTTCCGCGGCGCGAGCATCCGGAACATCCTGGAGTTCGAGCGCGACTATCCGCAGGCCACCACGATCCTGCTGGAGCAGAACTATCGCTCGACGCAGACGATCCTGTCGGCGGCGAACGCCGTGATCGCCCGCAACCCCGACCGGCGGCCGAAGAACCTCTGGTCCCAGGCGGGTGACGGGCATCCGCTCACCGCCTACGTGGCCGACAACGAGCACGACGAGGCCGCCTGGGTGGCCGGAGAGGTCGACCGGCTCACCGACTCGGGCACCCACCGGCCCGGCGACGTCGCGGTGTTCTACCGCACGAACGCCCAGTCCCGGGTGTTCGAGGAAGTGTTCATCCGGATCGGCCTGCCGTACAAGGTCGTCGGCGGCGTCCGCTTCTACGAGCGGAAAGAGGTGCGCGACGCGCTCGCGTACCTCCGGGCGATCGCCAACCCCGACGACACGGTGAGCGTCCGGCGGGTGCTTAACACACCCCGCCGGGGCATCGGTGACCGGGCCGAGGCCTGTGTCGAGGCCCTGTCGTCCCGGGAGCGCATCGGGTTCGGTGCGGCGCTGGAGCGCGCCGGAGAAGCCCCCGGCATCGGGAGCCGGGCGGTGAAGGCGATCGGCGATTTCACCGGCCTGATGTCGTCGTTGCGGGATCTGGCCGAGACCGAGCCGCCCAGCATCGTGCTGGAGGCCGTGCTCACCCGTACCGGCTACCTGGCGGAGCTGGAGGAGAGCACCGACCCGCAGGACGAGGGGCGCGTCGAGAACCTCCAGGAGCTGGTGAGCGTCGCACGCGAGTTCGAAGAGCGCGCGGCGGCCACCGAGACCGAGGCGGGTCTGGTCGAGTTCCTCGAACAGGTCGCGCTGGTGGCCGACGCCGACAGCGTCCCACCTGCTCCGGACGACGCGGAGGGCGCCGATCAGGCGGCCCAGCAGGGGCAGGTCACGTTGATGACGCTGCACACCGCGAAGGGCCTGGAGTTCCCCGTCGTGTTCCTGACCGGGCTCGAGGACGGGGTGTTCCCGCACCTCCGGTCCCTCGGTGACCCGAAGGAGCTCGAGGAGGAACGCCGGCTGGCGTACGTCGGCATCACCCGGGCGCGGGAGCGGCTCTACCTGTCCCGGGCGATCACCCGGAGCGCGTGGGGGCAGCCGCAGTACAACCCGCCGTCCCGCTTCCTCGACGAGGTGCCCACCGGCTTGCTGAGCTGGGAGCGGCAGGCGCCGGCGCCGAAGGAGACGCTGTCGAAGTGGAGCGGCACCGGGTCGGCGCAGGAGCGGCTGGCCGAGCACTACGCCTCCTCGGCGCGGCCGAACGCTCGGGCGGGCGGCGGTAACCGGCCGGTGATCTCGCTGGACATCGGCGATCGGGTCACCCACGACGCTCACGGGCTGGGCCGCGTCGTGGAGATGCGCGGCGAAGGCGACCGGGCGCAGGCCTGCGTCGACTTCGGTGACGGCAAGCCGCGGTGGTTCCTGCTCCGCTACGCCCCCTTCCAGAAGCTTTGATGGCGACCCGCTGAGAACGACGTTGGCAGGCGAGCGCGAGGCCGTGAGTACGACTAATACGACGCGGCCTCGCGCTCGACTGCCAGCGCCGCCCTCAGCGGGCTCCAGCGCCGTAATAAGGACAAATACCCGCGGCTGACGACGCTGTGAAGCGGCTCCTGCGCATCTTTGTGCCTTCTCGCTCGTTTGCTGAGTAGTCGACGTTTCGGCGAGCGGCGAACGCAGCGGCAACACGCGTCACAACAGCCGTTATTCGCCACGAGGTGGTCGGCCGAAAGGGTGGTGTTCGACCCGCTGTCCCGATAGGATCGAACACATGTTCGAACGATGGGTTCGCGGTCGGCAGCGGCGAGGGCGGTGCGACATGAACGGTGTTGGCTCGCGGAATGACGTACTCGTAGTGCTTCGCAAGCCCGGACGTCATCGGCGCCCCGGTCCGAGTGCGGTACTGCGTGCGCGGTTCCGGCCGGCGGTGGCGGCGGTGCGCTCGAGCGTTCCGGCGGCCGAACGGCGGCACGCGGAGGTGCGGGGGGCCTACGTCATCGGGCCCTATCGCCCTGGAGCCTCAGAGGGTGGTGTCGACGCCGGTCATGGCGACGTCGTGGTCCTCGAGCCATGCCAGCGGGTCGCTGGGGACGTCGTCGATGCGGACCTCGAAGTGGAGGTGCGGCCCGGTCGAGGCGCCGGTGCTGCCGATCTTGGCGATCGTGTCGCCGGCCTCGACCTGGTCGCCGACCGAGACGGTCAGCTCTGAGTTGTGCCCGTACCGGGTCGTGACGCCGTCGCCGTGGTCGATGATCACGATCTGGCCGTAGCCGCCGTACCAGCCCGAGCGGATCACGGTGCCGGCGCTAGCCGCCTTCACCGGAGCGCCGTAGCCGGCCGCGATGTCGATGCCGTAGTGGAACGCTCCCCAGCGGGCGGCGAAGAGGGAACTCAGCGGGCCCGCGGCGGGTCGCGTCCAGACCGGGAGCTGCTCCGGCTCGCCGACTCCGCTGCGCTTCAGTGACCGGGAGGCGCGGGGGGTACCGCTGCGCGTCTCCGCTTGGGTGGTGTTCCCCGCGTCGCTGGATTGGCCGGCGAGTTTGCCGGCGTCGACCTGCTGGCCCAGGGCCGCCGAGGCGGATGCGGCATCCGTCGAAGGGAGTGCGGAACCCACCGCCAACGCCGCGACGCTGACGCCGACCACGGCAGTCGTGACCGCCATGGCATATCCGGCGCGTGGTGCTGTGGGCGCGCGATGGCGTCCGACGTGTCGGACCTTCCCGCTCTCGTGCACAAACTGCCTTTCGACGGCCTACCTGCTTCCCTTCCTCGTTCACGTGTGACACCGCAGAAGTGTTCACTACGGCACCGGGTGGTGCCGACGGATCGAGGTCCGGAGGCGTCGTTGCTAGCAAGCCAGCCCGACACAGGGCGTTACGGTAGCCAGCCCTCGACGGCAGACACAAGAATGGCATACGAACCCGTGGCTTTCCGCCCCTGGAATCCCTTTTATTCGCTCCGAAACCGCGGCTTTCAGTAGCCGTGGAAGCACCTCTGGTTATCAACCGTTTCTCTGGGGCACTTTAGTGAATCGGGTCAGATCCCTCGATACCGCCAGATCGCGGGCGCTGGATCCATCATTAAACCTATCTAAAGAAGGCTTGGGTCACGCGTACGGGGTCCGGGGCGGGTGTTCCCCCGTACGGCTGAGTACCGGCCGACGTCCGGCCTGGCTTCGGATCGCGCTTACGGAGGGTTACCGTCGACCGCCTCGGACCCGGTCCGAACGGAGGGGTCGGGCGCACCCCTCGAACGCCCGACCCCGACCGCCCACCGTTGCCAGTGGGCGGTCGTGGGGAACAACGCACGGCCACGCCTGGGGTAACGGGGGCTGGTGTGTCGAACGGGGCTGAAGAGCAAAAAGATGTCTGTCCGGTTAGCGCGCTGCGCCGTTGGTCGGATCGTGGCGGGCAGGATCGGTGGTCCGCTCGCCGGCGGTCCACGTCACACGACCCGCCACCCACCTCGCCCGATGCGTCGAAACCTGCGTGACCTGGCGGCTTTCGGGTGTCCGACCGGACACCTGATGTTCTTATCGTCGTGCTTGTGAGGTAACACACCGACGCGGAGACGCACAGGGCGTGTCGCCACCGATAGCCTGCCGCAAGAGGGTGTCGGATACCCGTCATCTCCGGACGTCGTGTTACTTGCCGGTCCATCCGGCTCGGCGCGCCGGGTCACCCGCGGCCGCGCCGCGGATGCCCCGACGAACCGGGCCCCGGCCCGGCAGCATCGGCCGCAGCGGCAGCACCCGTGCGGTCGGCACCGCGACGACGGGTTTCGCCTCCGACATCCGTGCGACGAGGCAGCGACAGCGGGCCGAGCGGCGGCTTGAGACCCGCGTCGACACGAGCGAGGACGGACGCGGCAGTGGATCTGTTCGAATATCAGGCGAGGGAGATCTTCGCCAAGCATGGGGTTCCGGTGCTGGCCGGCTCCGTAGCCGACACTCCCGCGGAGGCTCGCGCCATCGCGGAGAAGGTCGGCCGCCAGGTCGTAGTCAAGGCGCAGGTGAAGGTCGGTGGTCGCGGCAAGGCCGGTGGCGTCAAGCTGGCCGCCACGCCGGACGAGGCCGAGGCCCGGGCGACCGACATCCTGGGCATGGACATCAAGGGCCACATCGCCCACCGCGTGTTGGTCGCCGAGGCGAGCGACATCGAGGAGGAGTACTACTTCTCCTTCCTGCTCGACCGGGCCAACCGCACGTTCCTCGCGATGGCCAGCCGGGAGGGTGGCGTCGAGATCGAGCAGGTCGCGGTCGAGAACCCGGACGCGCTGGCGAAGATCCCGGTCAGCGCCGTTGACGGCGTCGACGCCGCGAAGGCCCGCGAGATCCTCGTCGCCGGCAAGTTCCCCGAGGACGTGCTGGACGAGGCCGCCGCGGCCGTCGTCAAGCTGTGGGACGTCTTCGTCAAGGAGGACGCCACGCTCGTCGAGGTCAACCCGCTGGTCAAGGCCCCCGGAGGCCGGATCATCGCGCTCGACGGCAAGGTCACGTTCGACGGCAACGCCGACTTCCGGCAGCCGAGCCACGACGAGCTCGAGGACGTCTCCGCGGTCGACCCGCTGGAGCAGGCCGCGAAGGCCAAGGGCCTCAACTACGTCAAGCTCGACGGTGAGGTCGGCATCATCGGTAACGGTGCCGGCCTGGTCATGTCGACGCTCGACGTCGTCGCCTACGCCGGCGAGGAGTTCGGCGGCAAGAAGCCGGCCAACTTCCTCGACATCGGCGGCGGCGCCTCCGCCGAGGTGATGGCGAACGGCCTGGAGATCATCCTCTCCGACCCCTCGGTCAAGAGCGTCTTCGTCAACGTCTTCGGCGGCATCACCGCTTGCGACGCGGTCGCCAACGGCATCGTCGCGGCCCTGAAGCTGCTCGCCGAGCGTGGCGACGAGGTCAACAAGCCGCTGGTCGTCCGGCTGGACGGCAACAACGCCGAGCTGGGTAGGCAGATCCTCACCGAGGCGAACCACCCTCTGGTCGAGCAGGTGGACACGATGGATGGCGCCGCCCGTCGCGCCGCCGAGCTGGCAGCGAAGTAAGGGACGCGAGATGTCGATCTTCCTGACCGAGAAGAGCAAGGTCATCGTCCAGGGCATGACCGGGTCCGAGGGGCGCAAGCACACGCAGCGCATGCTCCGCTCCGGCACCCAGATCGTGGGCGGCGTCAACCCGAAGAAAGCCGGCACGTCGGTCGACTTCGAGGACGGTGTGTCCGTGCCGGTGTTCGGCAGCGTCGCGGAGGCCATCAAGGAGACCGGCGCCGACGTCAGCGTCATCTTCGTTCCGCCGGCCGGCGCCAAGGCCGCGATCATCGAGGCCGTCGACGCCAACATCGGCCTCGCGGTCGTCATCACCGAGGGCATCCCGGTGCACGACACCACCTGGGCCTGGGACTACGCGCAGAAGAAGCGCGCCGAGGGCGGCCAGACCCGGATCATCGGCCCGAACTGCCCGGGTCTGATCTCTCCCGGGGCGTCCAACGCGGGCATCATCCCGGCCGACATCACCAAGTCCGGCAAGATCGGACTGGTCAGCAAGTCCGGCACGCTGACCTACCAGATGATGTACGAGCTGCGGGACATCGGTTTCTCGACCGCGGTCGGCATCGGCGGTGACCCGGTCATCGGGACCACCCACATCGACTGCCTCGAGGCGTTCGAGGCCGACCCCGACACCACGGCGATCGTGATGATCGGCGAGATCGGTGGCGACGCGGAGGAGCGGGCCGCGACCTATATCTCCGAGCACGTCACGAAGCCGGTCGTCGCGTACGTCGCGGGCTTCACCGCCCCCGAGGGCAAGACGATGGGCCACGCCGGCGCGATCATCTCCGGCTCGGCCGGTACCGCGCAGGCGAAGAAGGAGGCCCTGGAGGCCGTCGGCGTCAAGGTCGGCAAGACGCCGTCCGAGACCGCGCGTCTCATGCGCGAGATCGTCACCGCCTGACGTTTTCGTACCAACCGGCCGGGTCCCGCTTCCGCGGGGCCCGGCCGGCGTCGTTCGTGCGGCCCCGTGCCCTGCCGCCCCTCACCACCTATGCGGACGCTCCACCGCGCGCCGCCGCCCGCAGGCGGGACGGGTCTACGGGAAGAGCGCCCCTCACCGCGCTCCACAGGTGAGTTTCGGGAAGACCGCGCCTGACGCGGGCGGCGCGGGCGGGCTTTCGGGAAGAGCACGTCTCGCGCGCTGACGAGAGGCGTGGCCTTCCCGAAAAGTCATGGCGGGCGCGGGCGCGGGCGCGGG